>DASTYO010000131.1:0-9916 GCA_035764875.1 Acidimicrobiales bacterium
GTACCAGGACCCGCTCAACCCGGCGGACGGTGCGGAGTTCATGGCCCAGACCGCTCAGCTCCAGATGGTCGAGAAGCTCGAGGAGCTCAGCGAGCAGAACGCGGAGCTCCTGGCCAGCCAGCACGCGTTGGCGGGCAGCACGATGATCGGCCGCTCCGTCTCGTACCCCGGCCCCGACGGCCTCGACGTCACGGGCACGGTGCAGGGGGTGCGGCTCACCGTCGACGGGCCCGTCCTGCGGGTGGGCGCCAACGACGTCCCCCTCGGCAGCGTCAAGGAGGTGGGCACCGCCGACGCCTCGCCGACCTGAGCCCACGCCACCGCTCGACCCACCACACGTTCCAGACACCACCCGATCGCAAAGGAACCCAATGCTCCGATCCATGTACTCCGGCGTCTCCGGCCTCCGTGGCCACCAGACGATGATGGACGTCGTCGGCAACAACATCGCCAACGTCAACACCACCGGCTACAAGTCCAGCCAGACCATCTTCCAGGACCTGCTCAGCCAGGTGCTGCAGGGCGCCGGCATGCCTGAGGGCGCGGGCGGCACCAACCCTGCCCAGGTCGGTCTCGGCATGCGCCTCGCCGGCACGTCCACCAACTTCACCCAGGGCGGCCTGCAGAACACCGGGCGGTCGACCGACCTCGCCATCCAGGGCGACGGCTTCTTCGCCGTCCGCACCGGCGCCGAGACCCTCTACACCCGGGCCGGCGCCTTCTCGTTCGACGCCGCCGGCCGGCTGACCACCCCGCAAGGGGCGGTGGTGCAGGGCTGGCGAGCCAACCCCGACGGGATCATCGACACCAACGCGCCGGTGGACGACATCGTCCTGCCGATCGGCGCGCTCAACGCCCCACGGGCGACCCGCGAGATCGTGCTCGGCGGCAACCTGCCCGCCGATGCCGCCGTCGACGACGCCATCCGCACGTCCATCACCCTCTTCGACGACCAGGGCGCGGCCGTGGACGTCAGCTTCCTGTGGACCAAGACCGCGACCGACGCGTGGGAGGTCGAGGCGTTCGACGCGGACGGGACCTCGCTCGGCGCCGGCACCGCGACCTTCAACCCGGATGGCTCCGCGAACGCCACCACGCTGACCCTGGCCAACCCGCCAGGCAGCTGGAGCGCAGCGCCCACGGTCACCTTCGGTGCGCAGGGACAGCCCCTCACCCAGTTCGCCGAGGTCAACACCATCGCCGCGCTCTCCCAGAACGGGGCCGCCGCCGGCTCGCTGCAGTCGTTCTCGATCTCGCCCGACGGCGTCATCACCGGCGTGTTCTCGAACGGCCGCAACCAGAACCTGGGCCAGGTCGCCTTGGCCGCGTTCAACAACCCGAGCGGCCTCGAGAAGACCGGCGGGTCGATGTACCGCCCCACCGTGAACTCCGGCCTCGTCCAGATCGGCGTCGCCGGCGATGGCGGTCGCGGCATGCTCGCCGGCGGGACCCTGGAGATGTCGAACGTCGACCTCGCCCAGGAGTTCACCAACCTGATCGTCGCCCAGCGTGGGTTCCAGGCCAACTCCCGGGTGGTGACGTCGTCCGACGAGCTGCTGCAGGAGCTCGTGAACATGAAGCGCTGACGCCGACTCGTGCGTCCCGGCCCGCAACTCGCGGCCGCCCCCGCCGATAGGTCCCCGCGCGGACCGCGTCGTGCGGGCCGGGACACCCGATCGGAGAGGACCGATGGCCAAGGAGAAGAAGGCACCGGGCGCCGACGCCGAGTCGGCGGTGGCGAAGGGGGGCTCACGGCAGAAGGCGCTCGTCGCCGTCGCGGCCCTCGCCCTGCTCGGCGGCGCCGGTTACGTGGTGACCGGCGGTGGCGGCGACGCCGAGGCGGCCGAGGCGGTGGTGGAGGACCCGGCCGCGGTGCCGGGGGTGGTCGTCCCGCTGGAGCCGGTCACGCTCAACCTCGCCGACGGACGCTTCCTGAAGGTCGGCCTGGCGCTGCAGCTCGTCGACGGCGTCGCCGCGCCCGCTGCCGCGGACGTGGACGCCTTCGCGGCGCCCGCCCTCGACGAGGCGATCACCTTGCTCGGCGCCCGCACCTACGCGCAGCTCGTGGTGCCGGAGGGGCGCCAGGCGGCGAAGGCGGAGCTGTCCGACCGCGTCCGCCAGCGGTACGAAGACGACGTCATGGGCGTGCTCTTCACCGAACTCGTCATGCAGTGACCGGCCCGACAGCCTCAACCACCGCGCACCGCCGCCGATGGAAGCCACGTGTCGATCCAGCAGGTCCAGGAGCAGCAGGGCGAGACCTCCGCTGGTGCGCCTGGGAGCGCAGCCGGGATCGACGAGCTGATCGCCGAGATCTCCGCACCGTCCGGTGACGGCCAGCCGGCGTCGGTCGAGGGCGTCCAGGCGTTCGACTTCCGCCGGCCCAACACCTTCAGCCGCGAGCACGTGCGGGCGCTGTCCATCGTCCACGAGACGTTCGCCCGCCACCTGGGGACGGTCCTGTCGACCACCTTGCGGGCGGTCTCGCAGGTGTCGATCGCGTCGGTCGACCAGGTGCCGTACGACGACTACATCGGGTCGTCGCCCAACCCGTCGCTGCTGGCGGTCGTCTCGCTCGAGCCGCTGTCCGGTGCGGGGATCCTCCAGGTGCCGCTGCCGCTCGCGATGTCGGTGCTCGATCGCCTGCTGGGCGGGAGCGGCGCCGGCGTGTACCCGACGCGTGCCCTCACCGACATCGAGGAGGGGCTGATCATCGAGGTCCTCGAGCGCGCCCTGGCCGAGCTGGCCACCGCCTACGACTCGCTCGTGAACCTCAGGCCCGAGATCGTCCAGCTGGAGTCCAACCCGCAGTTCGCGCAGATCGCCGCGCCCTCCGACATGGTCGTCGTGGTCGTCCTCGACACCCGGATCGGTGGCGAGGAGGGGCAGCTGAGCCTGTGCATCCCCTTCGCGTCGCTGCAGCCGCGCCTCGAGGCGATCGCCGGCCACTCGCTCGCCGGCGACCGCCGGTTCGGCGACGTCGCCGGTGCGGCGGCCGCCATGGACCGGGCGATGCAGGACGTGCCGGTCGAGGTGGCCGTCCGCTTCGACGCGGTCGCGCTCACCTCCAGCGAGGTGGCCGACCTCCAGGTCGGTGACGTGCTGCCGCTCGGGCACCCCGCCGACCAACCCCTGACCCTGCTCGCCGGCGAGGTGCCCCTGCTCGCCGCGGTGCCGGGCCGCAAGCGGAAGCGGCTGGCCTGCCGCATCGTCGACCCCCACCTCCAAGGAGACCCCCGCCCGTGACCTACACGACCTACGACTCGACCGCCGACGTCCTCTCGGGGGCGTCGGAGGTGCTGCGCCGTGCCGCGCTGGCCGCCGGTCGTGCCCTGCCGGGGACGATCGCCGCAGCGGAGCCTGCGCTGCTCCGGGACGCACCGTCGCTCGTGGGCGCGCCGGGCGCGCAGGCCGTCGCGATCGGCGTGGCCGGCGCGGCGGACGGCAACCTCACGCTGGTGATCGCCGAGGACGTCGCCGCCGCCCTGCGGACGGGGCCGCTCGGCGCGGACGAGCTGGTCAACGCCCTGGTCACCCCGCTCACGGACGCGGTGGCCGAGCTGGGACCGGCCTTCGGCGGCGAGCTGCGGGCCGGCATCGCCGACGGCATCGTCGCCGAGGCCCTCGACTTCTCCCCCGACGCGCTCGCGGTCGCCCTCGTCGACGGCGACCGCGCCGTCGGCGTCCTCGTGATCGAGCTGGTGCCTGCGTCGGAGCCGGGCCCGGCCGAGGCGGCGCAGCAGGTGCCCGCGTTCACCCCGCTGGTGGACGAGTCGTCGGCGGTCGGACCCCGACCGCTCGACCTGCTCCACGACGTCGAGATGGCGGTCACGGTGGAGCTCGGCCGCACCCGCATGGCCGTGCGCGACCTGCTCTCGCTCGCCCCGGGCGCAGTGGTGGAGCTCGACCGCGCCGCCGGGAGCCCGGTCGACGTGCTGGTGAACGGCAAGCTCATCGCACGTGGCGAGGTCGTCGTCATCGACGACGACTTCGGCATCCGCATCTCCGAGATCCTCGGCTTCCAGCCGACGCGCTCCTAGATGGAAGACGTCTCCGTCCTCAGCCTGCTGGGACGCCTGGTCTTCTCGCTCGCCGTCGTCCTCGTCCTCATGGCGCTGGTGGCCCGGGTGTTCCGGAACCGGGCCGTCCCCGGCATCGGGCGGCTGGGCCCACGTCGGGACGTGCTCGGCGTGGTGGCCCGCCAGCCGTTGAGCCGCACCACGTCGGTGGCGGTCATCCGGGCCGGCGAGCGAGCGCTTCTCGTGGGGGTGAGCGACCAGGGCGTGCAGCTGCTCACCGAGCTCGAGCCGGACGTGCTCGAGCCCCCCGACGACGTGCCCGGTCCCGCGAACCCATCCGTGTCATGGGGCGGCGTCGTCGACGCGCTCCGCGACCGCACGGTCCGACGGAGCTGAACGTGCTGCGAAGCGTCATGCGCGGGTTCGCGCTCGTCGGGGTCCTCCTGGCGGTCGGCCTGGCGCTCCTCGGCGTGGTCGGCGCCCAGCCGGCCGGCGCGCAGGTGCCGTCCGCTGGCGTGCTGGCGCAGATCGACCCACCGATGCTGCCCACGCCGCCGGTCCCGGGCGTCGACGACGGGGCAGCCAGCATCACCCTCGACCTCGGACCCACCGACGACGGCGACGTCCCGAGCCAGAGCGTGGTCATCATCCTGCTGCTGAGCCTGCTCGCGGTGGCGCCGGCGCTCATCATCATGCTGACCAGCTTCACCCGGATCGTGGTGGTGCTCTCCCTGGTGCGGAGCGCCATCGGCGTCCAGACGGTGCCGCCCAACCAGGTCATCGTCGGCCTGGCGCTGTTCCTCAGCCTCTTCGTGATGGCCCCGACGCTGTCGGAGCTCAACGACGAGGCGCTCCAACCCCTGCTCGCCGGCGACATCGAGACGGGCGAGGCGTGGGACGAGGCGGTGGGTCCGATGCGCGAGTGGATGTTCAGCCAGGCCCGGGACGACGAGCTCGCCCTGTTCGTGCGGGCCAGCGGCGACGAGCGGCCGGCGGAGCCCGACGACGTGAGCCTCACGGCGCTGATCCCGGCGTTCATCCTCTCCGAGCTCAAGACGGCCTTCATCATCGGCTTCGTCGTGTTCGTGCCGTTCCTGGTGATCGACATGGTCATCAGCTCGGCGCTGATGTCGATGGGGATGATGATGCTGCCGCCGGTGCTCATCTCCCTGCCCTTCAAGCTGCTGCTGTTCGTGATGGTGGATGGCTGGGGCCTGATCACGCGGGCGCTGCTCACCAGCTTCAACTGAGAGATCCGATGAACGACACCGCCATCATCCAGATCGCCCTCCAGGCGATGATCGTCACCGCCAAGCTGGCGATGCCGATCCTCGTCGTGACGCTCGCCATCGGCGTGGGCGTGTCGGTCGTGCAGTCGGTGACCCAGGTGCAGGAGTTCACCCTGACCTTCGTCCCCAAGATGCTCGGGGTCGGCGTGGTGCTGCTGGTCGGCGGCAACTGGATGCTCAACGAGATGGTGAACTTCACCCGCACGCTGTTCATCGACACGTTGCCCCAGCTGCTGTGAGGCCCCAGTGACCATCGAGGCGCCGGCGGCGCTCATCGTCGCCTTCGTCCTCGGCGTCGTGCGGGCCAGCGCGTGGCTCGTGCTCGTGCCGCCGTTCGGCACCCGGGCCGTGCCCTCGGTGGTGAAGGTCGGGTTGGCCGCCGCGGTGGCGCTGCCGGCCGCCCCCCGGCTGGCGGCGTCACCCCCGTCCCTCGACATCCCCCCGCTCATCGGTGCCGTGGTGCTGCAGGTCGCCATGGGCCTGAGCCTCGGGTTCATCACCCTGCTCGCCTTCGCCGCCGTGCAGGCGGCCGGCTCCCTGATCGACCTCTTCGCCGGCTTCACGGTGGCCCAGGCCTTCGACCCGCTGAGCGGGAACCAGACGGCGCTGTTCGGCCGCTTCTACCAGCTGCTGGCGGCGACGCTGCTGTTCGCCATCAACGGCCACATCTTGCTGTTCGAGGGGTTCTTGTCGTCCTTCGACGTCGTCGGCCTCCGGGCGCCCGCGCTCGACGAGCTTGCCGCGCTCGGCACGGACGGGTTGGGCACGTTCGTGGTGGCCGCGGTCGAGATCGCGGCGCCGCTGCTCGCTGCGCTGTTCCTCACGGAGGTGGCTCTCGGACTGCTCTCGCGCGCCGCGCCGCACATGAACGTGTTCGTGCTCGGGTTCCCCGTGAAGATCCTGCTCACCGTCGGGCTGGTCGGCCTGGCGCTGCCGATCCTGCCGGGGGCGCTGGGCGCGCTGGTCACCCGGGCCGTGCGGTCGGGCACCACGATCGTGGAGCTGTTCGCAGCATGAGCGGCAGCGGGGGTGACAAGACCGAGGACCCGACGCCGAAGCGGAAGCGGGACGCCCGCAAGGAGGGGCGCATCCCGAAGTCCGCCGAGCTCGGCAGCTGGATCGCCATGCTCGCCGCCACCTTCCTCCTGGAGCTCACCGGGGCGCTCGCCGTCGACCGGTTCCGCCGCCTGTTCGACGACGCGATCCGCCTCATCGAGCGCCCCGAGGTCGGCCCCGCCCTCCGGCTGTTCGGCGACGGCCTCGCCGGGGGAGTCGTGGCGGTGGCGCCGCTCGCCGTGGGCCTGCTGGTGCTCGGCGTCGTGGTGAACCTCGCCCAGGTCGGCTGGGCGCCGTCGGGCAAGCTGCTGGCGCCGAAGATGGAGCGGGTCAACCCGTTCAAGGGCCTCAAGCGGATGCTCTCGCCCCACAGCGTGTGGGAGGGAGGCAAGACCTTGATCAAGGCAACCGTGCTCGGCGTGCTGGCGTACCGCTCGGTGCGCGACATCGTGCCGGTGCTGGTCTCCGGCGGTCGCCAGGACGTCGGCGCCACGGTCGCCGTCGTGGCCGACCGAGCGATGGGCATGGTGCGGGCGATCGCGGTGGCCGGCTTGCTCCTCGCCCTCGTCGACTACGCCCTCCAACGGCGCAAGGTGGCGAAGGGGCTCAAGATGACCAAGCAGGAGGTGCGGGACGAGCATCGCCAGTCGGAGGGCGATCCGCAGATGCGGGGAGCCATCCGCAGCAAGCAGCTGGCGATGAGCCGCAACCGGATGATGGCCGAGGTGGGCAGCGCCGACGTCGTGCTCGTGAACCCGACGCACGTGGCCGTGGCGCTGAGGTACGAGGCGGCCAGCGGCGCGCCGCGCGTGATCGCCAAGGGCGCTGGCGTGGTCGCGGCGCGCATCCGCGAGCGGGCGGCGGAGGCCGGCGTGCCGATGGTGCAGGACGTGCCCCTGGCCCGAGCGGTCTTCCGGGCCTGCGACCTCGGCGAGGAGATCCCGGCCGAGCTCTACGACGCGGTCGCCCGGGTGCTGGCGTTCATCTACGCCCTCGACCGGCGCGGCCAGGCGCGCGGCGTGCACCAGCTGCCCGCCAGCCTGGTGCCGGCGTGACCCTGCGGAACTTGTCCGCCGGCGCCCGAAACTCGCGCCTCCAGCTGCCGATGAGGTAGCGGCGCCACGGATGGCGCACCGCGTGCAGACCAGGGACGGGGCTCGAGCTGACGAGAGGCCCCTGCGTGATCCGAACCCGTACCGGCCAGATCGGCATCCCGATCGCCATCGTGTCGATGGTGGTCATGATGGTCGTGCCGCTCCCGGCCGTCCTGCTCGACCTCCTCTTCGTCTTGAACATCGCCCTCGCGGTGCTGGTGCTGCTGGTGAGCATGCAGGTGCAGCGGCCGCTCGACTTCGCGGTGTTCCCGTCGCTGCTGCTGGTGGCGACGATGTTCCGGTTGGCGCTGAACGTCAGCTCGACGCGCCTCGTGCTCCTCGACGGCTACGCCGGCAAGGTGATCGCCGCGTTCGGCGAGTTCGTGGTCGGCGGCTCCCTGGTGGTCGGCCTGGTCATCTTCCTGATCCTCGTCGTCATCCAGTTCCTGGTCATCACGAACGGCGCCGGCCGGGTCGCCGAGGTCACCGCCCGGTTCACCCTCGACGCCATGCCCGGCAAGCAGATGGCGATCGACGCCGACCTCAACGCCGGCCTCATCGACGAGGACGAAGCGCGCCGCCGGCGCACCGAGGTGGCAGCGGAAGCCGACTTCTACGGCGCGATGGACGGGTCGTCGAAGTTCGTCAAGGGCGACGCCATCGCCGGCATCGTCATCACGCTCGTCAACCTGCTCGGCGGCTTCGTCGTGGGCGTGATGCAGCGGGGCATGCCGATGGGCGACGCGCTCTCGACGTACAGCCTCCTGACGATCGGCGACGGCCTCGTGTCGCAGATCCCCGCGCTGCTCATCGCCATCTCCTCCGGCATCATCGTCACCCGGGCGGCCACGACGGCCGACCTCGGCACCGACATGATCGTGCAGTTCGGCCGGCAGCGGACCGCCCTGCGGATCGGTGGCGGGGTCGTGATGGCGCTGGCGATCGTGCCGGGCCTCCCGAAGCTGCCGTTCCTCGTCGTCGGCGGCCTCGTGCTGCTCGCTGCGAACCGCATCCCGGACGACCAGGAGGACCTGTCGGCGGACGGAGGAGCGCTGGACGCCCTGCCGGCCCCGGCCCCGGACTCGCCCGAGGCGCTGGCCGACGAGATGCGCATCGACCCGCTGGAGCTCGAGCTCGCCTACGACGTCGTCGACCTCGTCGACGCCAGCACCGGCGGTGACCTGCTCGACCGGGTGCGCGCGCTGCGCCGGAAGGTGGCGCTCGAGCTCGGCGTGGTGATCCCGCCCGTCCGCACGCGGGACAGCCTGGAGCTGCCGGCCGGCGGCTACGCCATCAAGGTGCACGGCGTCGAGATGGGGCGCGGCGAGGTCCCGCCGGGCATGGCGCTCGCCATCGGCGACGACCTCGCCGGCCTGCCGGGGACCCCGACCGTGGAGCCGGTGTTCGGCCTGCCGGCCAAGTGGATCCCCGTCGAGCTCCGTCACCAGGCCGACCTGGCCGGCGCCACCGTGGTCGACCGGTCCTCGGTGCTCACGACGCACCTCGCCGAGATCGTCCGCCACGAGGCCGGGCACCTGCTCTCGCGCCAGGACACCAAGGCGCTCGTCGAGATGGTGCGGGCCACCGATCCCGCCGTGGTCGAGGAGCTGACGCCCGCCCTGCTCGGCATCGGGGAGGTGCAGCGGGTGCTGCAGGGGCTCCTCGCCGAGGGCGTGCCGGTGCGCGACCTGGTGCGCATCTTCGAGGCCATCTCGGAGCGGGCTCGGGCGACCAAGGACCCCGATGCGCTGACCGAAGCGGCGCGCGGGGTGCTCGGGCCGGCGATCTCGGCCGCCCACGCCCAGGACGGCCGGCTCGGCGCCCTCACCTTCGACCCGCTCGTCGAGCACTCGCTCCTCGAGGCCCTGCGCCACGGCGACCAGGGGCCGTTCCTCGCCCTCGACCCGCACCAGCTCGAGCGCCTCACCCTCGAGGTCGCCCAGCAGGCGGAGCTCGCGGAGCAGCGCGGCGAGCACCCGGTGCTGCTGTGCGCCGCCGCGCTCCGGCCCGCGGTCCGCCGGCTCGTGCAGGGCGTCGCCCCCCGGCTCCCGGTCCTGTCCTACGCGGAGCTCAACCGCAACCTCCTCATCGAGACGATCGGAGTGGTGAACCTTGCCCACGCTGCAAGCGTTTGACGGTGACACGCTCGAGGCGGCCCTCGCCCGGGTCGCCGAGGAGCACGGCCCCGGCGCCCGCATCACGCAGGCCGAGAAGGTGCGCACCGGCGGGCTGGCCGGGTTCTTCGCGCGCGAGCGATACGAGGTGACGGTCGAGGTCGACGACGAGTCACGTGGGAGCGACGAGGCCGAGGCCGCGCCGACGGCGGAGGACGAGTCCGCCCCCGAGCCGGCGCCCCGGTCGTTGCTCGACCTCGCGGAGCGGGTGAGCGAGATCGAGCGAGGGGCCGAGGCCGCGCCGCCGTCCGACCGTGCTCGTGCCGCGCGCGTGCCCGCCCCCT
>DASTYO010000132.1:0-27513 GCA_035764875.1 Acidimicrobiales bacterium
GAGCAGCGAGTCGTACCGGGGGCTCGTGGTGTAGCCGACGACGTCGGCGGCGTCGTCGGCGAAGGTGTCGACCCGCACGCCCTCGGGCGTGGCGAACGCGGTCACCGTCCCGCCGGCCGGGAACGCCTGGCCGTCGGGCCCGACGGCCTCCATCAGCACCCGGGCCTGGAGGGCGACGCCTCGGGCCGGTGGCGGGGCGTACAGGTCGAGCTCGCCGAGGCGCCGGCCCGCCGCGAGGGCGAGCTGGAGCCGGACCAGGTCGAGCCCGGTGATCTCCTCGGTGACGGTGTGCTCGACCTGCAGGCGGGCGTTGCACTCGATGAACGCGATCCGCTCGCCCGACACGAGGAACTCGACGGTCCCGACGGAGTCGTAGCCGACGTGCTCGCCGAGGCGGACGGCCGCGTCCTGCAAGCGGATGCGGACCTCCGGCGGCAGGCCCCACGCCGGGGCCGTCTCGATGACCTTCTGGCGGCGACGCTGCAGCGTGCAGTCGCGCTCGTGCAGGTGCTCGACCCGCTGCCCGTCGCCGACGATCTGGACCTCGACGTGGCGGGCGCCGGTGAGCAGCTCCTCGACGTAGACCGCGTCGTCGCCGAACGCGGCGGACGCCTCCCGGGCGCAGGCGGCGAGCGCCTCGGGCAGGTCGGCCCGCTCGGTGACGACCCGCATGCCCCGCCCGCCCCCGCCGGCCACGGCCTTCACCATCAGCGGCCCGTGGTCGTCGAAGAACGCCTCGGCGGTGGCGAGATCGGTGGCCCCAGTCGTCGCCGCCAGCACCGGCACGCCGGCCGCCTCGGCGGCGGCGCGGCCGCGCAGCTTGTCGCCGAACACCTCCAGCTGGTGGACGCCGGGGCCGACGAAGGTGATGCCTGCGTCACGGCACGCCTCGGCCAGCGCGGCGTTCTCGCTCAGGAACCCGTAGCCCGGGTGGACAGCGTCGCAGCCCGAGGCGACCGCAGCCGCGACCACGCCCTCGACCGACAGGTACGCCGCCGGGCCCGTGCCGGGCAGGGCCTGGCTTCCGTCGCCGGCTCGCACGAACGGCGCGCCGGCGTCGTCCTCGGCGTGGGCGACCACCGCCTCGATCCCCTCGGCGCGGGCGGCGCGGGCGATGCGAGCCGCGATCTCTCCGCGGTTGGCGATCAGCAGTCGGTGGATGCTCGGCACGCCGCCCATCGTGCCAGCCGCCCACCGTTCCCGACGCGTGATCCGACGTGCAGACGTCGTTTCGCGCGCGAGGAAGGCCCGTATCAGGCGGCGGCGCGGGTCTTGCGGAGCAGGGGGTCGGCGGCGGCGAGAGCGCGGTCGGCGACGCGCAGGACCCGGCCGGCGGCACCAGGCGTCTCGTTGTCGACGAGGTTGCCCATCACCGCCAGCGTGATGTCGGCGACCTTCTGCGTGCCGACGGCGACGCGCAGCCCGTTGCGCAGGATCCACGGGTGGCCGATGAGGAACGAGAAGCGGCGGCCGGTGCGCAGGAAGGCGTCGAACCGGGCGCCGATCTCGACGTCGTAGCGCGCAGGCGCCGTGGACGGGCTCTCGAGGAACAGGTCGGCGGCCAGCATCCCCGACTCGAGCCCGTAGTCGATGCCCTCGCCGTTCATCGGGTTGATGAGCCCGGCGGCGTCGCCGATGGCCACCCACCCCGGGCCGTGGCGCTTCACCGCGCTCATCGGCAGGCGCCAGGCCCGCGGCCGCTCGAGGTACTCCCCCACGCCCCACTCGTCGCGGACCAGGGCGCGGTAGTCGTCGAGGAGCGTGTTCAGGTTCAGGTCGGTGAACCGCTTCATCGTGCTCAGCGCACCGACGCCGATGTTCACGGTGCCGTCGCCGCAGGGGAACATCCAGCCATAGCCGGGCACCGCGGTGCCGTTGCGGTCGCGCAGGGTGAGGCACGCCTCGAGGTGGCGGTCCAGGTGCCGGGGCGACTCGACGTAGGAGCGGATGGCGAGGCCGAACGGCTCGGCCGGATCGCGCTCGGCGCCCAGCATCCGCGCCGCCTTCCCCTGCGCGCCGGCGGCCACCACGGTGAGGTCGGCGTGCACCGTGCGACCGCCGGCGGTCACGCCCCGCACCTCGCCACCCTCCAGGAGCGGGAGCGCCTCGGTCTCGTAGACCAGCTCGGCGCCCGCCTTCTCGGCCGCGTCGACCAGGTGGGCGTCCAGCCGCCGTCGCGGCCACACCGCGCCGTGGGCCGGGAAGCGGCCGTGCTCGGGCCACGGGAGCTGGCGGCGCTGCCGGCCGGCGATCATGCGCAGCCCGTCGATGCGGTGGGCGCCCTCGTACTCGACTCCGAGCTCCTCGAGCGCGCCGACGGCCCGGGGCGTGAGGCCGTCGCCGCACACCTTGTCCCGTCCGTGCGCACCCTTCTCGAACACGACGACCTTCGCCCCGGCCCGCGCGGCCCGGATCGCGGTGGCGGCACCGGCTGGCCCGCCGCCGATGACGGCGATGTCGACGTGCTCCATCCCGCCATTCTCACGGCTGGGCCCTGCCTCGCCCCAGTCAGCGTGAGAGGGCGAGCGCCTTCTCGACCATCGCCACCCGCTCGTCGGTGCCGTAGGGCGCCAGCTCGCCGACCACCTCGTAGCCCCGACGCTCGTGGAACCGCATGGAGCGCGGGTTCGGCGGGACGACGTTCACCTCGGCGCACACGACCGGCCGGCCCGTCTCGGCCGCCCAGGCCTCGAAGTGCCCGTAGAGCTGGTCGGCGATCCCGACGCCCCGGGCCTCCGGCTGGAGGGCGATGCGGTCGACGTAGGCGAAGCGCGGGTGCCGCTCGGCGAACCAGCGGTAGTTCGGGCTGGTGTACGCCATGCCCTCGCGCAGCCCGACGAACACGCCCACGACGACCCCGTCCATCTCGACGACGTCGAAGTGGGGCGCCGCCGTGGCGAAGAGCGCGAAGCGCTGCTCGTCGAGGATCCCCACCTCGGGCACGTTGGCCGCGTTGACGGCACGGACCGCGTCGTCGTCCGTCGCGGTGCGGGGTCGGATGCGCCACTCGGCCATGGCGCCCGAGCCTGCCACGCCGCGACGGCGACGACGGAAGGCTCAGCGGTTGGCCAGCTCCTCGGCCAGCTCGTCCTTGTTCATGCTCGAGCGGCCGGGGATGTCGGCCTCCTTGGCCTTCTCGTACAGCTCGTCTTTGGTGAGGTCGAGCAGGGCCTCCTTGTCGGCGCCGTCGGCGCTCGACCCCGGAGCGGGTGCCGCACCGGCACCGTCGGACGACACCGATGACGTGGCCGGCGTCGACGGCATCGTCGAGGTGCTGGTGTGCACCTCGCCGTGGCGCTGCTTGAACTGCCGCATCTGCTCGCCGAGGTCGTCCATCCGAGCGGTGCCGCACGAGCGCTCCATGCGGGGGAGGTCCTCGCCCTCCTCGTCCTCGACGTGGTGCTGCACGCTCGCCTGGAGCTGGCGGACCAGGCCGGTCATCTGGTCGAGGTTGTGGCTCTGGCGGATCTGCTGGATGAGCTGGTCCGCCTCCTCGTGCTCCTGCTTGGCGTCGGCGTACAGCTCCTCGTCGACGGCGCGCAGCTCGGGATAGAGCACGTGCTCCTCCATCTCGGTGTGCCGCTCGAGCATCGCGCACAGCTCGATCGCCGTGGCCCGCTCGGGCTGGCGCAGGAATCGATCGAAGAGCTCCTCGACCTGGCGGTGCTCGCCGCTGATGAGCTCGGTGGCCTTGTTCATGGGTCCCTCCTCAGGGGTCAGACCTCGCCCATCGGGACCTACCCGGATCCCCCGGCACGGATGCCTGCCCCACCGGTACCTTCGGCCGCCATGACGGATGCAGGGTTCCTGGGCACGACGGTGGAGCAGGTGGCGGCGGAGGTGGCCAGCCGCGCTGTGAGCGCCCGCGAGCAGGTCGAGCGCGCGCTCCGCCAGATCGACCGGCTCGACGGCACGCTCCACGCCTTCGTGGTGGTCGACGCCGAGCGGGCGATCACCGATGCCGAGCGCATCGACCAGCGCATCGCCGCCGGCGAGGCGGTGGGGCCCCTCGCCGGCGTGCCGCTGGCGGTGAAGGACGTCGAGCACGTCGCCGGCCTCCGCACCACGTACGGCTCCGCCCTGCACGCCGACGACGCACCGGCCACCGAGGACTCCGAGCACGTGGCTCGCCTGCGGGCCGCCGGCTGCGTGGTCATCGGCAAGACGAACACGCCGGAGTTCGGCTGGCAGGCCGACACCTCGAACCAGGTGTTCCCCGCCACCGGCAACGCCTGGGACCCGACGCGCAGCGCCGGCGGGTCCTCCGGCGGTTCCGCCGCCGCGGTGGCGGCCGGCATGGTGCCCTTGGCCACCGGCTCCGACGGTGGCGGCTCCATCCGCATCCCGAGCGCGGTGCACGGGCTGAGCGGGATGAAGGCGTCGCTGGGGCGGGTCCCCATCGGCGGCCCCCGACCCCCGCAGTGGATGCACCTGTCGTGCAAGGGCCCGATGGCGAGGCGCATCCGCGACGTCGCCCTCGCCCTCGACGCGGTGATCGGGTTCGACCCCACGGACGTGCACTCGCTCCCGCCCCACCACGGGGCGTCCTGGCGGGAGTCGCTCGAGGACCTCCTCCCGCCCCGGCGCGTCCTGTGGTCGGCCGACCTCGGGTACGGCACCGTCGACGCCGAGGTGGCGGCGGTGTGCCGGGCCGCGGTCGACCGCCTGGCCGACCAGGGCACCGAGGTGATCGAGGTCGACGCCGTGTTCGACGAGGATCCCGCCTTCGTCTGGGCATCGGTCGCCTACGGCGCCATCCTGCGCACCCTCGAGCGCCACCGCGACACCGACGCGTGGGAGCGCATCACGCCGGGGCTGCGCACGATGCTGGGCCTCGTGGAGGGACAGCGGGCCACCGATGTCCTGCGGGCGATCGATGCTGGTCACCTGCTCAACCACCGCCTCGTCGAGCTGCTCCACGGCGGCGCCGTGCTGCTGTGCCCCACCGTCGCCGGCCAGACCGGACCCGTGGGCGGGCAGGGCACCATCGACGGCGAGCCGTCCACCAGCTGGGTCTCGTTCACGTATCCGTTCAACGTGACCGGCAGCCCGGCCGGCACCGTCTGCGCCGGGCACACCGCCGACGGCATGCCGGTGGGCCTGCAGGTCGTGGGTCCCCGCCTCGGCGACGTCGTCGTCCTCCGGGTGCTCGCCCACCTCGAGGACCTCCTCGGCGTCGACACCGTCGCGCCCCTCGACTGGGCCGGCTGAGCGACGCGAACCGCACGATCTGCACAGCAGCAGCCGGCACGCTCGGTCGATCTGCCACCTCCCAGCGCGATCTGCTGGACGAGGTGGTTGGCAAACCGTGTGAACTCGGTCACGATGGGGGTATGCGCGAGCTGGTCCTGACCCTCCCTGCCGATCACCCGGGGGTCAGCGACGACGCGTACCTCCAGCGCCGCGCCCACATCGCCGAGGTCGGCCGCCGCCACCGCCCGGGCGATCGGATCCCCGACGTCCACTACACGCCCGAGGAGGACCACGTCTGGGCGACGGTGTCGGCCGAGCTGGCCGAGCTCCACCAGCGCTTCGCCTGCGAAGCTGTCCGCCGGGGCATCGAGCGCCTGGCGCTGCCCACCGACCGGGTGCCGCAGCTGCGCGAGGTCGACGCCCGCCTCGCCGAGCTGTCCGGCTTCCACATCCGGCCGGTGCCCGGCCTCGTCCCGACCCGGGAGTTCTACGGCGCGCTGGCGGAGCGGACGTTCCTGTCCACCCAGTACATCCGCCACCACTCGGTGCCGTTCTACACACCGGAGCCTGACATCGTGCACGAGATCATCGGGCACGCCACCATGCTCGCCTCCCCCCGCCTGGCCGACCTCTACGAGCAGGCGGGCCGCGCCTCCCTGCGAGCCAGGTCGGACGAGGCGCTCGACTTCTTCAGCCGCGTGTTCTGGTTCACCCTCGAGTTCGGCGTCGTGCACGAGGCCGGTGAGGTGCGCACCTACGGCGCCGGGCTGCTGTCGTCGTACGGCGAGATCCAAGCGTTCCGCGAGGCCGAGATCCGCCCGTGGGACCTCCGGGCCATGGGGACCACCGACTACGACATCACCCAGTACCAGCCGGTGCTGTTCGCCGCCCCGAGCACCGAGTTCGTGCTCGGAGAGCTCGGCGCCTTCTTCGATTCCTACGACGACGACACCTTCCGGAGGATCACCGCATGACCACCGTCGAGCGCGCCCCGAGCACCGACGCACCGGCCGCCCACCTGCTGGGCTGGGACTGCATCGAGTGGTGGGTCGGCAACGCCCGCAGCACGGCCGGCTTCCTGATGTCGGCCTTCGGCTTCGCGTGCACCGGCTACGCGGGCCCCGAATCGGGGGTGCCCGACCGGGTGAGCTACGTGCTCGAGCAGGGCGACATCCGCTTCGTGGTCACCGGTTCGCTGGGCCCCGACTCGCCCATCGCCGAGCACGTGCGGGCCCACGGCGACGGCGTGCACGACCTGGCCTGGATCGTCGACGACGTCGACGCCACCTTCCGCGCCGCCGTCGAACGGGGCGCCCGGCCGGTGCGCCAGCCGTGGCACGAGGAGGACGACCTGGGCACGCTCCGCCTCGCCCAGATCGGCACGTACGGCGAGACCGTGCACACCTTCGTCGACCGCAGCCGCTACGGCGGCGGTGGCGGCGTCGAGCGGCTCGAGCCCGGCTTCCACGACGAGCGGCTCCCCCCGCTGCCGGTGGGTCCGCCGGTGGACCTGCACGAGATCGACCACGTGGTCGGCAACGTCGAGAAGGGCCGCCTCGACGACTGGGTGGGCTTCTACGGCCGGGTGCTCGGGTTCCAGCAGCTGCTGCACTTCGACGACGACCAGATCTCGACCGAGTACTCGGCGCTGATGTCGACCGTGGTGTGGGACGGCTCGAAGATCGTGATGCCCATCAACGAGCCGGCCGACGGGCTGAAGAAGAGCCAGATCCAGGAGTACCTCGAGTGCTACGGCGGGCCGGGCGTGCAGCACATCGCCATGCGCACCGACGACATCGTCGCCACCGTCGACGCCCTCCGCCAGCGCGGCGTGCGGTTCATGGAGGTGCCCGAGACGTACTACGCCGAGGCGAAGGAGCGCCTGTCCGACTTCGACCTGCCCTGGGACGACCTGCAGCGGCTCAACATCCTGGCCGACCGCGACCACGAGGGCTACCTGCTCCAGATCTTCACCGAGACGGTCACCGACCGGCCCACCGTGTTCTTCGAGATCATCGAGCGGCGCGGGGCGAGGGGCTTCGGTGAGGGCAACTTCAAGGCGCTGTTCGAGGCCATCGAACGCGACCAGGCCCGTCGGGGGAACCTCTAGCCCGATGCCGGCGCTCCGGCACGCGTACGGGGTGGTGCGACCTCGCGAGGGCGGGTCGCCGCACCTGGCTGCCCGCCTCGACGACCGGATCGTCGACCTGCGCGGCGTCACCGGCGTCCCCGACCACGTCTCGGCAGCCGGCGATCTGCACCCCCTGCTCGCGCTGGGCAGGGCCGGCTGGGACGAGGTGCACGGCGCCGTCGCCGACCACCTCGCCACCGGGCCGCGGCACGTCTCGGGCGGCGACGTCGACGTGCTGCTCCCGGTCGTGCCCGGCGACTACGTCGACTTCTACGCCTCGGAGCACCACGCCACGAACCTGGGCCGCATCCTGCGACCCGGGGAGGAGCCGCTGCCGCCGAGCTGGCGGCACCTCCCCATCGGCTACCACGGTCGGTCGGGATCGATCGTGGTGTCCGGCACGCCGGTGCCGCGACCGACCGGGCTGGTTGGTCCCGGTCGGCGGGAGCCCAGCAGCCGCCTCGACCTCGAGCTGGAGCTGGGCTTCCTCATCGGCACCGGCGTGCCCGCGGGGGTGGTGATCCCACCCGACGACGCCGACCAGCACGTCTTCGGCGTCACGCTGGTGAACGACTGGTCGGCCCGTGACATCCAGGCCTTCGAGTACCGGCCGCTCGGCCCGTTCGCCGGCAAGAGCTTCGCCACCTCCATCGCGGGCTGGGTCACGCCGCTCGCCGCCCTGCCCCTGGTCGACCCGCCGGCCCAGGAGCCGGCGCCCGATCCGCTGCTGAAGGCGAGCCGGCCGTGGGCCGTCGACGTCGAGGTCGGCTGGGCCGTCGACGGCACCGTGATCGGCCGTGCCAACGCCCGCCACCTGGGCTGGACGTTCGCCCAGATGCTGACCCACCTCACGGCCAACGGCGCCGGCGTCCGAGCCGGTGACCTGTTCGCCTCGGGCACGATCTCGGGGGCCGGCGCCGGCGAGGAGGGGTCGCTCATCGAAGCGGCCCGCAACGGCCAGGCCCCGGTCCGCCTCGACGACGGCCGCACGCGGGCGTGGCTGGAGGACGGCGACACGGTCACCCTCACCGGCTGGTGGAACGACGCCGACGGCACCGGCCACCTCGCCGAGGTCACCGGTACGGTCACCCCCGCCCAGGAGGTCCGCTGATGCCCCACTACCGATCCGTCGGCACCGTGCCCCGCAAGCGGCACACCAAGGCCTACGACGAGGACGGCAACCGCCTGTTCGAGGAGCTGGTGGGCACCGAGGGCTTCTCGCGCGAGTCGGCGCTGCTGTACCACCGCTGCTCCCCGTCGGCCATCCTCGGCGTCGAGCCGGTGGTGGTCCCGGAGCCGGCGCCGGGCGGAGGGCTCGGGCCCCGCCACTTCCGGGCCGCCGACCTGCCCGCCGGCGAGGACCTCGTCACCGGCCGGCATCGCCTGCTCGGCAACGCCGACGTCGCGATCGCGTTCGCCCGCACGTCGGACCCGTCACCGCTGTACCGGTCGGTGGTCGGCGACGAGCTCGTCTACCTCCACGACGGCACGGCCCGGCTCGAGTCGGTGTTCGGCGCGATGGCGGTGGAGGCCGGCGACTACGTGGTGATCCCGGCCGGCACCACCCACCGCTGGGTCCCCACCAGCGATGAGGTCGCCGCCCTGGTCGTCGAATCGATCGGTCACGTGCGCATCCCCGACAAGTACCTGTCCCCGCACGGGCAGCTGCTGGAGGGTGCGCCGTTCTCCGAGCGCGACCTGCGCGGTCCCGACCGGCCGGTCCGGGCGGACGGGGCCGACGTGCCGGTGCTCGTGCGCACCCGCACCGGCTGGATGCGCTACCGCCACGCCACCCACCCCTTCGACGTCGTCGGGTGGGACGGCTTCGTCTACCCGCACGCGCTCAGCATCCACGACTTCGAGCCCATCGTCGGCCGCATCCACCAACCACCGCCGGTGCACCAGACGTGGGCGCTGCCCGGCGCGGTCGTGTGCTCGTTCGTGCCGCGCCCCTACGACTTCGACCCCGAGGCCGTGCGGGTCCCGTACCACCACCACAACGTCGACAGCGACGAGGTGCTCTTCTACGCCGAGGGCGACTTCATGAGCCGGGCGGGCTCGGGGATCGGGCGGGGCTCGATCTCGCTGCACCCGGCCGGGTTCACCCACGGCCCCCAGCCGGGCTCCTCGGAGAAGGCCGATGCGGCCGACGGCACCAGCGAGGTGGCGGTGATGATCGACACGTTCCGCCCCCTCGAGGTGCTCGCCGACGCAGCCAGCGTCGAGGACGCCGCCTACGCCCGCTCCTGGAGCCGCTGAGCCGACCGGCGGCGGACGAGCTTCCGCAGCTCCTCCACCCACAGCACGCTCGAGGCGACGGCGACGGACACCAGCCACTGGACGCCGCTGATCGACGTGGTGTCGAACAGCCGCTGCATCGGACCGACGTGCGTGACCGCGACCTGGAGCGCCAGCACGGCGGCCAGCGCCAGCCACAGGCGGCCGTTGCGCAGGGTGGCCCGCCGGAACACGGTCAGGTGGTCGCTGCGCACGTTCAGGATGTTGAAGAACTGGAACAGCACGAACGTGTTGAACGCCATCGTGCCCGCCACGCTCGCCGTGCCCGCAGCGGGTGCCTCGCCGGGCGCCCACGCCAGCACGGCCAGCGTGCCGATCGCCATGACGACCGCCGCGGTGCCGATGGCGACCCAGCGGGGCCGGGTCAGGATGCGCTCGTCGCGCGGGCGCGGCCGACGGCTCATCACGGTCTCGTCCACGGGGTCGAGGCCGAGGGCCATCGCGGGCGGCCCGTCCATGATGATGTTCACCCAGAGGATGGCGATGGCCGTGAACGGCTTGCCGCTGGCCAGCCCGAGCACCGCAGCGGCGAGGAACACGGCGGCGAAGCCCAGCGTGGTGCTGAGCTGGAAGCGGACGAACTTGACGATGTTGTCGTAGATCGTCCGGCCCCGCCGCACGGCCTCGACGATGGTGGCGAAGTTGTCGTCGGCCAGCACCATGGTGGCCGCCTCCTTCGTCACCTCGGTGCCGGTGATGCCCATGGCGATGCCCATGTCGGCCCGGCGCAGGGCAGGCGCGTCGTTCACGCCGTCACCGGTCATGGCCACGACCTCGCCGCGGCGCTGCAGCGCCGAGACGAGCCGCATCTTGTGCTCCGGGGACACCCGTGCGAACACCGCGATGTCGTCGATGCGGCGGTCGAGCTCCTCGTCGCTCATCGCGTCGAGGTCGCGCCCCGTGACTGCGCTGACCTCGCGGGCCTGGCCGGCGAGGCCGAGCTCGGTGCCGATCGCCGCCGCCGTGCTCGGGTGATCGCCGGTGATCATCTTCACCCGGATCCCGGCGCCTCGGGCCTCGGCGATGGCTGCGGCCGCCTCGGGACGGGCCGGGTCGACGATGCCGACGAGCGCGACGATCGTGAGGTCGTCCACGGTGTGCAGGCGGTGCTCCGCGTCGTCCCACTCGGTCCGGTCGAGGTCGCGCTGGGCGACGGCGAGCACCCGCATGCCGGCGTCGGCGAGGCGGGCGTTGTGCCCTTCGAGCTCGTGTCGCACGTCGTCGACGGGCACGACCTCGCCGTCCGCGCCGAGCACCCCCGACGCCCGGTCGAGGAGCGCGTCGGGCGCTCCCTTGGCGAAGAGGCGCAGCCGGTGGTCGCCGTCGTCGTGCTCGTGCACCGTCGCCATGAGCTTGTGGGCCGAGTCGAAGGGCACCTCACCGACGCGCGGCCACGCGCGGCGACGCTCGGCGGCGTCGACCCCGGCCTTGGCGGCCAGCACCACGAGCGCCCCCTCGGTCGGGTCGCCCACGATCCCCCAGCCGGTCTCGTCGTCGTGGCGCAGCGTGGCGTCGCTGCACAGGACCATGGGGTCGAGCACGTCGCGCAGGTCGCCGGGGAGGTCGCCCGGGTCGTCGACGTCACCGCTGGGGTCGTAGCCGTCGCCGGTGATCGCGAGGCGCCGGCCCCAGACGACCACCTCCTCCGCGGTCATCTGGTTCAACGTCAGCGTGCCCGTCTTGTCGCTGCAGATGACGGTCGTGCTGCCGAGCGTCTCGACGCTGGCGAGGCGCTTCACGATGGCGTGCTGCTTCGCCATCTTCGACACGCCGATCGCCAGGGTCACGGCCGTCACCGCCGGCAGCCCTTCCGGGATCGACGCCACCGCGAGCGCCACGGCCGTGAGCAGCAGCTCGGACACCGGCTCGCCCCGCACCAGCCCGATCACGAAGACCAGCGCGACGATGACCCCGGCCAGCTTGGCGAGGCTGCGGGCGAGGTCGTCCAGCTGGTGCTGGAGCGGACTCCGCTCGTCGGGGGTGTCCCGCAGCATCCCGGCGATGCGCCCGATCTCGGTGTCCATCCCGGTGGTGGTGTCGACCAGCTCGCCGCGGCCGCGGGTCACGGTCGTCTGCATGTGCACCATCGAGGTGCGATCGCCGACGGGCACGTCGTCGCCGTCGACCGGGTCGACGCGCTTCGACGCCGGCACGCTCTCGCCGGTGAGCGCCGCCTCCTCCACCTCGAGCTGCACGGCCTCCACCAGCCGGCCGTCGGCCGGGATCCGGTCGCCGGCCTCCACGGCCACGATGTCGCCGGGCACGAGCTCGGAGGCAGGCACCGTGCGCATCTGGCCGTCGCGGCGGACCCGCACCTCGAGCACGAGCATCCGGCGCAGGGCGTCGAGGGACGCCTCGGCCCGGTTCTCCTGCACGAACCCGATGACGGCGTTCGCCACGACGACCACCAGGACGACGATGGGCGTCTTCAGCTCGCCCGACACGACGTAGCTGACGGCCGCGGCGACCAGCAGGATGAGGATCAGCAGCTCGCGGAACTGGCGGAGAAGGCGCTTCCACGCCGGATCCCGGGGTGCCTCGTCCAGCTCGTTGGGGCCGACCTCGGCGCGGCGACGCTGCACCTCGTCGGTCGTGAGCCCGAGGTCGGCCCGGACGTCGAGCGCCTCGAGCACCTCGTCGGGATCCCGGTCGTGGAAGGTGGTGCCGGCCTCACGGCGCAGCGCGGTGGCGGTCATGTGGGGAGCTCCTCGGACGTCGACGGCTGGTCGGTTCCGAAGGTCTCCCCCACCCGCTGGTGCGGGTCGCTGCTCCGGGCCGGAGCCGTAGTGACGAGGCAGCGTGGACGGCGTGCGTCCCGGGGTACTCCCCTTCGCCGGTGCACGCTATCGGTTGGCGCACCCGCTCAGGCGGTCACCCCCGGAAAGGCGCGTCGCAGGGCCATGGCCTCCCGCACCCGCTCGACCGCGATCACCTCGGCCGCCTCCCGCGGCAGCGTCGGCGTCCCGAGCGACCGCTCCAGGACGGCAGCGACGTTGGTGCCGACCTTGTCGGCGATCGCCTGGAACGCCTGGGCCGCCGTGCCGCCCGCGTGCTCGACGGACGCGCAGATGACACCACCGGCGTTGGCCACGAAGTCCGGCAGGCACAGGACGCCGGCGTCGTGGAGCCGACGCTCCGCGTCGAGCGTGAGCGGGATGTTGGCGCCCTCGAGCACCACCTTCGCCTTGACCCGGTCGACGTTGGCCGAGGTGACGACGTCAGGCCGCGCCGCCGGCACGAGGAGCTCGCAGTCGGTGGCGACCAGATCGTCCCGTTCGACGACGTCGCCGCCGGCGAACGTGCCGACCGGCTTCCCAGCGGCCTTCCACGCCAGCAGCGCGTCGAGGTCGAGCCCGGCCTGGTTCTCGACGGCGCCGCGGCTGTCGCTGACCGCGACGAGGACCGCACCTCGCTCGGCGAGGAACCGCGCCGCGTGGGTGCCGACCGCACCGAAGCCCTGGACGGCGACCCGTGCGCCGTGCAGCTCCAGCACGCCTCGCTCCGCCAGGGCATCCGCTGCCACTGCGAGCCCGTAGCCGGTTGCGCCCATGGTGTCGAGGGGGATCCCACCGAGCACGGCGGGCAGGCCCACCGCCCGCCCGATCTCGTCGTGGATCCACGCCATGCAGCGCTCGTCGGTGCCCATGTCGGGGCCGACGATGTAGTCGCGCAGGTCGGCGATGGCCCGCGCGAACCAGCGGATCACCGCCTCCTTCCCGGTCGCGGGCATGGCCGGGTCGGCGGCGATGCCCGCCTTGGCCCCGCCGTGGGGCAGACCGGCCATGGCGTTCTTGAGGGTCATGGCCCGAGCGAGTCGGGCCACCTCCTCCACCGTGACGTCGGCAGCCATCCGCACGCCGCCGATCGCCGGGCCGGCGGCGACGTTGTCGACCACCACGGCCGCCGTCGTGCCCGTCGGTGCGTGGCGGAGGAGCACCACGGCGGCCGGGCCGAGGTCGTCGGCGCGGACCACCCCGGTGAGCAGGCCGGCTTCCGGGGCTGGGACGTGACCAGGCATGCGAGCCTCCCGTGCGCGCTCCTGCGATGCAGCCTCCATCCCGGTCAAGGCGAGCGACAGGGCCGAAGGTCCACCGCTCGTGGGAGGTCCTGGGTGCGGGGCGGGGCCCGGACATGCGCGACGCTGCCGAGGTGACGTCGCACCGCGGCCTCGACGAGCCACACCCGGACCGGCTGGCGCCCGACCACCCGCGCCGCGCCGCGATCCTGGCCGCCCACCGCGCAGCCATCGACGCCGGCGAGCCCGGCTACCTCGACCCCGACACGGGGCTCTTCGTCCTGACCGCTGCGGAGCTGCTGGCTCGCGGGAGCTGCTGCGAGCGCGGCTGCCGCCACTGCCCGTACGTCTGAGCAGCACCAGGCCGCCCACGCCCGACGACCACTGTTGACGAACCGCGGTCTCGTCGTCACGATGGCGGTGACCGCATGGCTGACGGTCATCACCGGCACCTGGGTCGTCTACCCGTGGTACCGCGAGAAGGTCTCACCGCCTGACCTGTCGGGCTGCGAGGGCTTGTCGATCCCGGACCCGACGACCTGCTCGCCGCGCGACTTCCTGCTGTCGGACGTGTCGGGCTCCACCAAGGACTGGCACGAGTTCGGCATGGAGTGGAAGGAGCGCGTCGCCTGGATCAGCCCGATCCTCGCGACGGTCGTGGCGTTCATCGTCCTGTACTACGGCGGCATCGGCGCCGCCGCGCTCGGGCTCTTCACGACCCTGGCCGAGGCGAGCACCGACCTCAAGGAATGGCTCGACTTCAAGAGCGACGTCGGTCCCCTGTCGGGCAAGACGATCATGGCCGTCATCGTCTGGCTCGTGGCCTGGGCGGTCCTGCACGTCGTGTACCGGGACAAGCCCCAGGAGACCCGGCGCGCCCTCACCATCGCGGTGGTGCTGGTGGCGCTCGGGGTGCTGGGCACGTTCCCGACCTTCTTCCAGGCCTTCACCGCCGACTGAACGGACCCGCGCGGTACCGGGCCGGGTCGGCGACGAACCTGTCGCGGCACGTCGCCGAGCAGAACAGGACCTGCCTGCCCTCGAAGGTCGCGCTCGGCGGCTCGGCGGACGGATCGACGGACATCCCGCAGACCGGGTCGACGACCGTGGCGACGTCGCCCCCGAGCCGTCGGCGCACCTCGTGGACCTCCACCCGGCTGTCGATCCCCTTGAGCGCCCGGGCCCCGACGGGCACGAACTCCACGTCGGCGAGCGCGCGGGCGCCGGCGACGACCGCGTCGCTCGCGAGCAGCTGGTGGGCGGCTGCCTCGCCGGTCAGGCGCGCGGCGAGGTTGACGGTGGCGCCGACGTAGTCGCCCTCCCGGCAGACCACCATCCCGTGGTGCAGGCCGATCCGCGTGGCCAGGAAGGACGGCTCGGCGGCGGCCGCGTCCTGGATCTCCAGCGCCGCCGTGACCGCGGAGGGGACGTCGGGGAACACGAGCATGAACTCGTCGCCGATCTGCTTGACGACGCGCCCGCCGGCTCGGATCACCGCTCGACGCGTCAGCTCGGAGAAGCGGTCGAGGACGTCGGCGGCCGCCAGGTCCCCCATCGCCTCGGTCATGGACGTGAAGCGAGCGAGGTCGACGAACGCGACCGCCATGGGGACCTGCCCGGTGGGGTCGCCGAGCGGGATGAGGCTGGCGTCCTCGGCGAGGTGGATGGCGATGTCCTCGCCGACGGACCGGGCGAGCGCCTTGCCGTGGAAGTAGAGCAACGCCGGTTCGATCAGGGGCACCACCTGCGCGAGGGCGTCATCGGCGCCGGCGGCGAGCGCTGCGCCGGCGCGGCCCTCGGCTCGGAGACGTCCGTGGACCTGGAAGTGGAACAGCCGGGTCTCGGCCTCGGTGACGCGGGCGAAGGCGTCGGCGTACACCCGCACGAGCTGGACGAGGGCGTCCTCCGGGATGCCCGCCTCGATGGCGGCAGCCATCGAGCGCAGCGCCCGCACGTCGTCTGCGCCCAGCACGTCGCCGTGGTCAGCGAACCCGCTCGCCTCCCACAGCCTCCGGAGGAGCCGTGGGTCGAGGGCTTGGGCGCGCGCCGCGTCCTCGATGGTCTGCACGTCACCGACGGCGACGACGATCTGGTCTCGGTACCGAGCGAAGAGCGCTGGTTGGTGCGCAGCAGCGCGAGCGATCGTCTCGAAGTCGAAGCCCCGCCGGCCGAGGAGCTGCACGAGCCTGACCATCGCGACGGCCTTCGCGTCGCAGCGATCGGCGTCGACAGCCCGGAGCACGCCGGCCTCGATCCAGCGCCGGAGCTCCTCGACCGGCTCGCCGGTCAGCTGGGCGAGGCGCTCGAGCTCCGCAGACCCGGCCATGCGCGCGATGATGCCGCAACACGGCCGCGCCCGCTCGATCAGAGCGCCCGGCGGTAGACGTTGGTGTCCCGCACCAGGAACCCCTCGCGCTGGTAGAGCCGGTTCGCGGCCTCACGCGTCGGGCGGGAGGTCAGGTCGACGGTGGTGCAGCCGAGCTCCTCGGCCCGGTCGACCATGGCCCGGGTGAGCGCCCCGCCGATGCCCTGGCCGCTGGCGGCCTCGTCGACCACGACGTCCTCGATCCAAGCCCGCCGGCCGGTCGGGATGCGGAAGGTCACGAGGGTGGCGGTGCCGAGGATGGTGCCATCGTCGTCGGTGGCGACGAACAGGTCGGTGGCAGGTGCGCGCACGATGTCGACGAGCTCGTCGACGCCGGGCGGCGGGCTCGACGACGACAGCTGGGGGATGAGCCGCTCCATGGCCTCGACCAGCTCGTCGGTGACCTCGGCGACGATCTCGATGAACACCCCGGCGAACCTACTGGGGCACGCGGACCGGCGCGGTGGGCAGCTCGAAGGTGAACGTGGCGCCGCCCTCCGCGCTGGTGTCGACGCGGATCGTGCCGTCGTGGGCGAGGAGGATCTGGCGGGAGATGTACAACCCCAGGCCCGTGCCGGTGACCGACGTGTCGCGACCCCGCACGAACTTGTCGAACACGCGGTCGCGCAGCTCGGGCGACAGGCCCGGGCCCTGGTCGGTGACCGACACGAGGGCCCGCTCGCCCTCTCGCCACACGCGGACGTGGATCGTCCCGTTCGGCGGCGACACCTTCACGGCGTTGTCGAGCAGGTTGGTGAGCACCTGCTGCATCCGGTCCACGTCGATGACCACCGGGGCGGTGTCGACCTCGTACGAGGTGTCGATGCCGACGCGGGGGTACAGCGCGGCCGCCGCCTCGACCGCCACCGCCACCTCCTCGCGGAGGTCGGCGTCCCCCATGGCGTAGGACATGCGCCCGGTCTCCACGGACTGGGAGTCGAGGACGTCGCGGGTGAGCCCCTGGAGCCGACGGGCGTTGGAGGCCGAGCGGCGCACGGCGTTGAACCGCTCGGTGTCGGTCATGGTGTCCCAGTGGTCCATCGTCGTCTGCAGGAAGCCGAGCACACCGGCCACCGGGGTGCGCAGCTCGTGCGACACGATGCTGATGAACTCCTCCTGGGACTCGCTCAGCCGGCGGAGCCGCTCCTGCTCCTCACGGGCGGCCTGGAGCCGACGGGCCAGCGCGACGAACGTCAGCACGCCGATCGCGATGAAGACCACGACGACGATGACGCCCACCTGCTGCAGCGGGCCGGCCAACCCCTCCTCGAACTCGTCGGCGTCCTGGAGGAAGGCGATCCGCCAGCCGGCGGTGGGGATCTCGGCGACGACCCGGATCTCCCCGTCGCGGCGGTGGAGGCCCGGCTCGACGCGGACGAGCTCCTCCTGGGGCACCGGGCGGCCGAGCAGCGACGGGTCGTGGGCGGCGATGATCGTGCCCGCAGCGTCGAAGACCTGGAAGCGGCCAGTGTCGCCTCGACCGAGCTGGCTGATCTCCTCGTTGAACGTGCCGTCGGAGGACACCTCGCTCTCGAACACGAACGTGCCACGGAGCTCGGATTCGCGGTCGTCGGGGTCGGAGCGGATCGGGACCACGAACGCGAACGTCGGCACGTTCGCCGTGATCCCCGGGGCCACCGGGAGGTACGGACGTGCGGGCGCACCTTGGCGCACCGCCCCGAGGTACTCCGCGAAGCCGGGCCGTTCGACCGGTTCCCCGAGCATCGAGCGCGGGACTCGCACGCCTTGGGTGAGCAGGCCATCGGTGTCGGTGAGGTAGAAGCCGGTGCGGACGTCTTCGAGCTGCTCGATCAGCTCCTCGAGGTTCGAGAACTGTCGCCGGTCGTTCTGGCTGCCGACCTCGAAGTCGAGCTCGAGGTCGCGGAGGAACGGCGTGGTGCCGCCGATCTGCCCCGCCAGCCGGGCATCCTGGCTGCGCGCCGTCGCCTGGACCTCGGACAGGACCGCCTCCTCGAGCGCCTTGCGTCCGCTGTCGACGGCGTTGGTGACGAGCACCAGCACGAGCACGCCGATCGCGAACAGCGCCAGGAACGCTGCCGCGGGGAGGAGGCGATCACGTTGACGCAGCATCAGCAACCTCTTCTGTCGAGCGGTCGTGCTGCAGCAGCTCGACCACGAACCTCGCCCCACCGGCGGGGCTGCGCTCCACGCGCACGGCGCCTCCCATCTGGGAGACGAAGTCCTGCACCACGGACAGCCCGATGCCGACGCCCCTGGTGCGGACCACGGCGTCGCCGCTGCCCCGGAAGAAGCGCACGAAGATCTTGTCCCTCTCCTCCTCGGGCACACCCGGACCCTCGTCGTCGACGACCAAGCGGGCGTGGTGGCCGTCCCGCTCGACGGTGACGGTCACCGGGCTGCCCTCCGGTGAGAACTTCACGGCGTTCGACACCAGGTTGGTGACGATGCGCTCGATGGCGCTGGCGTCGGCGACCACGGTGATGCCGGCGTCGATGTCGTGCTCGACGCGGTGCGACCCCCACACGGTGTGGAGGCGGGTGAGGACCGCCTCGACCGTGGCGGAGAGATCGACGGGGCCGAGGGCGAGGCGGAGGTCGCCCCGCTCGAGGCGGGCGAAGTCGAGCAGGTCCTGCACGAGGCCGTTGAGCGAGTCGGCGTTCGTGGCGATGCGCTGGGCGAACACCTTGCGGTCGTGGTCGCCGAGGGCGTCCCAGCGCTCGGCCAGGAGCGAGGCGAGGCCGGAGATGGCGGTGGCCGGCGTGCGCAGCTCGTGCGAGGCGACGCCGAGGAACGACGTCTTCAGCTCGTCGAGGGCCTCGAGCCGGTTCACCGCCTCCTGCTGCTGCTCGATGCTGCGGGCCGAGACGATGGCCGAGGTGATCATCTCGGCGGCGACGTCGAGGAGGTCGACGGCGTCCACGTCGAGCGCCTCGCCGGCCCGCACCCGCAGGACGGCGATCGAGCGCTCGGCACGGTGGAGGTCGACCGCGAGGGTCTCACCGGCACCGACGGCGACGGCACGCCTGCTGGCGGGCAGCACCGAGCGGTCGGGCGCCAGGCCGTGCACGAACACCTCCCGCTCCACGCCGGTCGTCGTGCTCACCGACAGCGACAGCCCGTCCAGCCGGAGGTCGTCGCACAGCTGCACGGCCATCGCCGGCAAGATCTCCGCCGGGTCCTGGCCCTGCTGCACCACCCGAGCGAGCGTGCGGATCGCCGCCGCGCGGCCGTCGGCGCGGCAGGCGGCGTCGGTGCGCTCGTCGAGCAGCCGGCGCCGGGTTCGGTCGGCGAGCCCGAGGAGCAGCGCCGCCGCCGAGCCGAGCGCCACGACGACCATCGAGGTCGGGCGCCAGACGCCCCGCGACTCCGCCGCCGTGGACACGATCCACCGACGCTCCAGGGCCGGGAGGTCGGCGCCGATGTCGGCGCTCGCCGGGTCGCCGGAGCCGGCAAGGACGACGCCGCCGTCCTCGATCGCCCACGAGCCGTCGGCGTCCCCGAGGAGCTGGGATGGGTCGACCACCGCGACGTTGAAGCCCGAGAGCTCGCGGCGCCGCACGGAGACGCCGGGCGACGAGGGCTCGCGAGAGCGCTCGTCCGACGTCCCGTACAGCGGAGCCACCACGACCTCGAGCCCCGCCTCGGTGGGGCCGCTGAGGATGAGGGTCCCGCGGTCCCGGGCCTGGGCCTGGGCCACCCGCACGGCCGGATCGGCCAGCAGCGGACCCAGGCCGTCGAGGCCGGGGACGGCGTCGTCGTCCGGGGAGACGCATGTGAGCGCGAGTGCGCCGGGCGGCGGCGACTCGGACCGGCACGCCAGGTCCATCGTCAGCACGGCCGCGGCGATCTGCTGCAGCTGCACGGTGACCGCCGTCGCCCGGCGCTCGGCGAGCACCCGCGCCTCGGCCCGGTCGAGGGCGTCGCGGCGGTCGACCAGGTTCAGCACCGCCACGACCACGCACGCGGCCAGCGCCAGGAGGCCGAGGCCGGCGAGGATCGGGATCGCCGTGGAGGGTTCGCCACTGGTGGCGCCCGGCTCCCGCCCAGCTTCCACCCGTCCCTCCTCCGGTCGTGCCGACGTGGATTGCGAAAATTGGGCCGTGACCGTCCCCGGGGACAAGCCTGCCACGTATGGTGTGCTGCCAGCGGGCCCGAGCGCTCGCTTCTGCAACGGGGATGGACGATCGATGATGACGCTGCAGGACATCGTCCGGGTGATGATCGCTGACGACAACTTCGACATGCGCCTGCTCGTCCGCGCCACCCTGGGCGGCGACTCCCGGCTCGACGTCGTCGCCGAGGCCGAGGACGGCACCGGAGCCGTCGAGGCCTTCCGTGAGCTCCAGCCCGACGTGTGCGTGCTCGACTACCGCATGCCCGGGATGTCTGGCCTCGAGGCAGGCACGCAGATCCTCGCCGAGCAGCCCGACGCCAAGGTGCTGCTCTTCTCCGCGTACCTCACCCCCGAGATCACCGACGCCGCCGACCAGCTCGGGATGCGCTGCCTGCGCAAGGACCTGTTCATGGACCTGCCCACCGCGGTGATGGAGCTGGCGAACGGCGCCTGAGCCTCGGCTGCGTGTGCCGCTCAGCGTCCGGACACGGCGCGCCGCAGCGTCCGGAGGTTTCCCTTGGGGAGGAAGCGGACGCCGAGCTGGCGAGCCCGCTCGAGCAGCTCGGCCGACTGGTAGTTGCTGTAGACGATGACCTCGATGCCAGGTCGCTCGGCGCGGATCCGCGCCGCGACGTCCATGCCCCACGGGCCCGGCGGCATGCGGTGGTCGAGCACCACGACGTCCGGCACCAGCTGCTCGACCAAGGCGAGGGCGGTGTCGCCCTCCAGGGCCGTGCCCACGACCTCGTGGCCCTCGAGCTGGAGGTCGAGCACGGCGAGCTCGAGGGCGTCGGCGTCGTTGTCGGCGATCACCACGCGGCGCACCGTGGTGGCCGTCGGCGCACCCCTCGGACCTCCCCCAGCGCTCACGGTCGCACCGTAGTCGTGTCCGGCGGTCCCCCGAGCACCCCCCGAGCGCGCCGATAGCCTCGAACGGGTGGAACACCTCCGCTGGCAATTCCGCCCGACGCTCGAGCGACCGGTGGTCGTCGTGGCCTTCGAAGGCTGGAACGACGCCGGTGACGCCGCATCGTCCGCGGTGCGGTGGTTCGCCGACCGGTGGGACGCCACCCCGTTCGCCGACATCGACCCCGAGGACTTCTTCGACTTCACGTCCACCCGGCCCGAGGTCCGCATCGAGGGCGACGACCGCGTCATCGACTGGCCGTCGAACGAGTTCAGCGCCACCACGCTGCCCACGGCGGGAGGCGACCTCGTCCTGCTGCAGGGCGTCGAGCCCCAGCTGCGGTGGCGCACCTTCGCCGACCTGATCATCGACGTCGCCCGCTCGTTCGACGCATCGATGGTGGTGTCGCTGGGGGCACTGCTCGCCGAGGTTCCGCACTCCCGCCCGGTGAGCGTGGCCGGCACCGCCTACGACCCTCGAGTCGTCACCCGCCTCGGCCTGGCGCCGTCGCAGTACGAGGGCCCCACCGGCATCGTCGGCGTCCTGCACGACCGGTGCCGATCGGCCGGGGTCGAGTCGGCCTCCCTGTGGGCCACCGTCCCCACCTACGTGCCGGGTGCGCCGTCACCGAAGGCCACGCTCGCCCTCGTCGAGAAGACCGCCGAGCTCCTCGGCGAGCAGGTGGTGACCACCGACCTGCAGATCGCCGCCGCGTCGTACGAGCGGCAGATCAACGAGCTCGTCGACGACGACGAGGAGACCCAGGCCTACGTGGCGGCGCTCGAGCAGCGCCACGACGAGCAGCTCGGCTCGGCCGAGCCCAGCGAGCTCGTCGAGGAGGTCGAGCGCTACCTGCGCGAGCACGGGGACTGAGCCACCGTGGCCGACACGCCGGCGATCCGCCGGGCCACGGTCGCCGACCTCGACGGCATCACCCGGGTCTACGACCAGTACATCGTCGGCTCGGCGGTCAGCTTCGACACCGAGCCCTGGCCCCGGGCGCGCCGCGAAGCGTGGTGGGAGGACCACCAGGGCCACGACCGCCTCGTGGTGCTCGTGGCCGACCTCGACGGCGAGGTCGTCGGCGCCGCCTACTCGTCGTGGTACCGACCGAAGGTCGCCTACGAGCGGTCGGTGGAGACCTCGATCGTGCTCGACCGCGACCACGTCGGCGCCGGCCTCGGCACCCGTCTGTACGCGCGCCTGCTCGACGAGCTGGCGGCGGCCGGCACCCACCGGGCGTATGCCGTGGTCACGCTGCCCAACGACGCCTCGGTCGCGCTGCACCACCGGCTCGGGTTCCACGACGTGGGCGTCGAGCACGAGTGCGGCTGGAAGCTCGGCCGCTACTGGTCGACCCTCACGCTGGAGAAGCGCTTCGACGACGGCGGCTGACGCCGGTCCGTCGCCGTACGGTGAGCAGCGTGGAACGTGAGCTCGTGGTGCTGGGTACGGCAAGCCAGGCACCCACGCGGCACCGGAACCACAACGGGTACCTGCTGCGATGGGACGGGCACCACATCCTGTTCGATCCCGGCGAGGGCACCCAGCGCCAGCTGGTGCTCGCCGGACTGTCCGGGGCCGACGTGCACCGCATCTGCCTCACCCACTTCCACGGCGACCACTGCTTCGGCCTGCCCGGGGTGCTCGCCCGCATGGCCCTCGACCACGCCGGCGGGCCGGTGCCGATCCACCATCCGGTGGAGGGTGCCGAGCAGCTGGCGCACCTGGAGCTGGCTGCGCCCCCGCACGATCCGGTGCCGGTGGTCCACCACCCGGCGCGGGGCGACGGCGACGCCGTGGAGACCCCGGTGGGGACCCTGGCGGCCCGGCGGCTCGACCACGGGCCCGTTCCCACCGTCGGTTGGCGTCTGGATGAGCCCGACGGCCGGCGACTGCTCCCGGAGCGGCTGGAGCAGCTCGGCATCGAAGGACCCGACCGGGCGCGGCTGGTCGAGCACGGCCACGTGGAGGTCGACGGCCGCACGGTCACCGTCGAGGAGGTGAGCGTCGAGCGGCCGGGCCAGCACTTCGCCTTCGTCATGGACACCCGCTGGTGCGACGGTGCCCTCGCGCTGGCAGACGGGGTCGACCTGCTCGTGTGCGAGTCGACCTTCCTCGACGCCGAGCGGGACCTGGCCGAACGCTGGTTCCACCTCACCGCCCGGGATGCTGCCCGGCTGGCGGTGGAGGCCGGCGCTCGTCGCCTCGTCCTCACCCACTACTCCCAGCGGCACCCCGACGAGCGCGACTTCCTGCGGGAGGCCGAGGACGAGGCCGCCGGTCGGGTCGAGATCGTGGCCGCCCGCGACCTCGACCGCATCGCCGTGCCTCCCCGGCGCTGAGGCGCGCTACCGGCGAGCGCTTCGCTTGGGGAGCCGGACCACGATCTCGGTACCACCGTCGGGGTGGTCTCCGATGCGCAGCGTCCCCCGGTGGGCGTGGACGATGCGGGTGCAGATGGCGAGGCCGAGCCCGCTTCCGGTACGGGTGCCCGACGTGGACCCTCGGCGGAACGGCAGCAGCACGTTGGCGCGTTCCGCAGCGGGGATCCCCGGACCGTTGTCGGCGACGGTGAGCTCCCACTCGGTCCCGGTGTCGGCGATCGCCACCCGCACCGCGGGAGGGCGGCCGGGTGGCATGTACCCGATCGCGTTGTCGATGAGGTTGTGCAGCAGCTGGTCCATCTGCACGGGATCGGCGACGATGGTCTCGACGGTGTCCCACTCGACGACGGCGCCGGTCGACGCCACGACGCCGGCCAGACGGGCTCGGACGCGCTCGACGAGCTCCGCGACCGGCACCTCCGAGCACACCGGCTCTGCCTCGTCCACACCAGCGAAGTCCATGATGGCGGTCACGAGCGTGTCCAGCTCGGTCGCCGTGCGGTCGACTGCCGTCGCCAGGGTCCGGGCGCCATCGCCCAGCTCGTGGCCGAAGCTGGTCGCGAGCAGCTCGGTGAGGGTCCGCAGGGCCAACACCGGTGTTCGCAGCTCGTGGGCAACACCTGCCCGGAACAGCCTGAGGTCCTCGGTGGCCGCGGACAGCTCAGCGGTGCGCTCGGCGACGCGGGCCTCGAGCTCGTCGTGGAGCAGGAGGTGCTCGATGGCCAGTGCGGCGCTGTCTGCGAGGGCTCCCAGGACCCACGTCTCCCGCGCCGACGGCTGCCGCGGCCGGGCCCAGTACGCACCGATGGCGCCGATGGGGTCCTGGGCCCGGATCGGCGTCATGACCAGGCTCTTGACGAACGTGGGGCGGTAGAGGTCCTGGGGGATGCGATCGTCGAGCTCGATGTCCTCGATCACGGCGGTGGCCCGGTGCGTCATCGCCCACCCGCTGATGCAGCTGTCCACCGGGAAGCGGCGCCCCTTCCACAGCGGCGCCACCGCCGCGTCGTCGACGTAGTGGCACTCATCGCCATCTCGCAGGACGAACGTGGCGCCGTCGGCGTCCACCAGCTCGCGGACCGCGCGGGCGACGACCTCCGCCATGGCCTCCACCGTGGGGCACCCGGCGAGTGCTTGCGCGAACGCGACGAGGCTGCTCGCCACGCCCGCCTCGCGATCGGCGAGCGCCACCTCCCGCGCGTCGGCCGCCACGTCGCGCTCGTCCGCCTTCCGCTCGCGCCTGTCCGCGAGACGGTCCCGCGAATCGGCGGCCACGTCGCGATCGTCGGCCTCCCGTTCACGACCGTCCGCGAGGCGGTCGCGCGCATCGGCCGCCGCGTCCCGCTCGTCCGCCTTCCGCTCGCGCCTGTGCGCGAGGCGGTCGCGCGCATCGGCCGCCGCGTCGCGGTCGTCCGCCTTCCGCTCGCGTCGGCCAGCCGGATCGTCCCGGTCTGGGACGGTCGAGCCTTCGGGGACCATCGCCACGAGCGTAGAGCCGGACCGGCACGTCACGTGTACCGGAACCTCCGACCGGCCTCACCGGCCGGCGAGCCCCGCCGGCGCCAGCGCCGAGCGCCAGTCGACGAAGGTCGCGTCGAGCGACGCCCACAGGTCCTGGGGCGTGGCGATGGTGTGGGCGTTCGTCGCCACGTAGTGCGCGAGCGCGCAGTCGACGAGCTCGTCGTCGAGGCGCGACAGCGCGGCGGCCGGTTGGACGTACACGCTGCGGTAGTAGCTGGCCGAGCGCGCCTCCCAGTACGTCATCGGCTCCGCCGCCCGGCCGGCGCCGTCCGCGGGGATGGCGCGCGCCGCCATGTCGGGCAACGTGCCCTCGAACCGCCCCTCGGCCCACGTGGCCAGGCCCTCGTCGAGCCACGGGTCGCGCCCCTGGTCGTTGCCGACCAGCCCGTAGAACCACATGTGCGCGACCTCGTGCGAGGTGGTGCGTCCTGCCGTGTCGGATCCCTGGAGCACGTGCATGGGGAACTCGATGCCGCCGGACAGCTCCGGCGTGATCGAGAGGTGGTAGGTGGGCCAGGGGTAGGGGCCGTAGCGCTCGGCGAAGGCTTCCAGCGCGGCCACGACGCGCCCGAGGTAGCGGTTCGGGTCGTCGACGCCGTCGTGGACGGACACGGAGACCGTGACCGGATCCGGCGCGGCAGCGGTGGCGGTCGCCGTCGTGAACCGTCCGACGGCCACGGCCACGTCGCGCGCCGCCTCCGCCCGCCACCGCCCGGGCGAGACCTCGACCCCGCTCGCCACCACGCCCCACCCCTCGGGTCCCTCCACCTCGAGGTCCCAGTCGGCGGTGGGGGACGTCGTGGACTCGGCGAACCCGGACGTCGGCGGCTCCACCGCCCAGCCCACGCCCGGCTCCCACGCCAGCAGCGGGGCGAAGGACCCGAGGCGCAGCGAGTCGGCTTGCCGGGAGATGCGGTCGTTGACCGGCCCTCCGACCTCGAGCCGCCACCCGAGCGAGAGATCGATCGCCTCGCCCGGTGCCGCCCAGCGTCCGAGCTCCACGACGAGCGTCGTGGGTTCGGGCTGCCGGGTCGGTCGGACCTCGTCGCCGACCCGCACGTCCCCGACCTCGATCGAGGTGCCCACCGCTGCGAGGCGGGGTGCGTTGGCCCACAGTCGCAGCACCAGCGAGTCGACGGGCAGGTCGGGCACGAAGCGGACCGCCTGCGTGCCCTCGACGAGCCCCGAGCTCGGGTCGACACGCACGCTGACCCGGTAGGTGGGCCGGTCGGCGTCGGGGTCGCGGCGCGGCGGGACCGCCGGGCAGGCATCCACGGCTGCGACGGGCGCACCGGTTGTCCCCGTGGTCGCCGGGACGACGGTCGTCGTCGTGGTCGCCGGCGCGGACATCGACGTCGCAGGCGATCGCTCGACGGCCTGCTCGCCTCCCCCACCGCAGGCCGCGAGGGCCACGACGACGCCGGCGAGCAGCCGCCACCCGCCCCGTCGCACGGTCAGCTGCGCCAGGTCTCGGGCCGCACCTCGTCGAAGTGCACCGGCACGGCCTCGCCGCGCAGGGCCCGGAACGCCGGCTCGCCCCAGTGGTCGTAGCCCGCGAGCGGCGCCGGGAGGGCGTCCTGGGCGAAGAAGCCGACGTCGCTCGTCTCGAGCGGGTGGGCGGCGAGCTCGCCGCCGGTGGCCCGGCAGAGGAACACGATCGAGTAGAGCGGCACGGTCGTGAAACCGAGGCGCAGGCCGTCGAGCACCATCAGCAGGCGCTCGACGCGGCAGTCGATGCCGGTCTCCTCCTTGACCTCCTTCACCGCGACCTCGGCCGGCGAGTAGCCGATGTCGGCCCAACCGGTGGGGTACAGCCACACCCCGGAGTCGGCGCGCTGCACGAGCAGGATCTCGCCGGCGTCGTTGCCCACGACGGCGCCGATGGCCACCTTCGGGGTCTGGTAGCCGGGGACGCCGTCGCGCACGCCCTTCAGCCACTCGGTGACGTAGTGGTCGGGGTCGAAGTCGGTGCCGGCGGCGACGCGGATGTCGGACGCGATGGCGAGGACCTCCTCGAACCGCTCGCGCTCGTAGAGGTTGTCGGTGAACCCGAGACCCGTCTTCGCGATGCCGGCCAACGCCTCGGCCCAGCGCAGCAGGTCCTGGCGGGTCGGCCCGTGCGGGTCGCCGGAGGCGGCAGATCGTGGCGGGTCGGCCATGGCCACGACGCTACCGACGTGGGGTCGGCCCCGCCGTCAGCGCAGCGGCTGCACGGCGTGGAGGATCGCCCGGCGCAGCTCGGGCAGCACGTCCTCGGGCACCTTCCCGCCGCCGGCGACCTCGACGTAGAAGGAGTCGATGACCTCGTCGGCGAGCGTCTGGATGCGTGCGCGCACGATGTCCAGGTCGAAGTCGGCGATCGCCGCAGTGATGCGGTGCAGGACGCCCACCGAGTCCGGGGCGTGCACCTCGACGACCGTGGCCCGGCTCGAGGCGTCGAGGTGGAAGTCGACCCGGGGCGCGGTCGGGAGCTGGGTGGCGACCGAGCGGCGCCGGTACGTGGCCGCCCGCTCGGCGAGCCGGGCGCGCAGGGCGAGCCGACCGTCGAGGGCCCGCTCCAGATCGGCCAGCACCTTCGGCCATCCGATCGTGGGTCCGAA
>DASTYO010000133.1:0-6166 GCA_035764875.1 Acidimicrobiales bacterium
AGACCCGGCCGATTGAATCGCCGGCGGCCGGCGTCGCCGAACGGCAGCCGGTGAAGACCCCCCTGCAGACGGGCATCAAGGCGATCGACGCCATGACCCCGATCGGCCGGGGCCAGCGCGAGCTGATCATCGGCGACCGCAAGACCGGCAAGACGACCATCGCCGTCGACACGATCCTGAACCAGAAGGGTCGGGGCGTGAAGTGCATCTACGTGGCGATCGGCCAGAAGGAGTCGACGGTGAAGAACACTGTCGCCACCCTGGAGGAGCGCGGCGCCATGGACTACACGGTGGTCGTGGTGGCCGGCGCGTCCGACCCGTCCCCGTTCAAGTACCTCGCCCCCTACGCGGGCTGCGCCATGGGCCAGCACTGGATGGAGAGCGGCGAGCACGCCCTCGTGGTGTACGACGACCTGTCCAAGCAGGCCGAGGCCTACCGGCAGATCTCGCTGCTGCTGCGCCGGCCGCCGGGCCGCGAGGCCTACCCGGGCGACGTGTTCTACCTGCACAGCCGGCTGCTCGAGCGGGCGGCCAAGCTGTCCGACGAGAACGGCGCCGGCTCGCTGACGGCCCTGCCGGTCATCGAGACCAAGGCCGGCGACATCTCGGCCTACATCCCGACGAACGTGATCTCGATCACCGACGGCCAGGTCTTCCTCCAGGAGGACCTGTTCAAGTCCGGCATCCGCCCGGCCTTCGACACCGGCCAGTCGGTGTCCCGGGTGGGCGGCGCCGCCCAGATCAAGGCCATGAAGAAGGCCGTGGGCACGCTGAAGGGCGACCTGTCGCAGTTCCGCGAGCTCGAGTCCTTCGCCCAGTTCGGCTCCGAGCTCGACGCCGTCTCGCAGGCCACCCTCGACCGCGGCTACCGACTGGTCGAGCTGCTCAAGCAGGACCTGAACTCGCCGCTCAAGGTCGAGGAGCAGGTCGTGGTCCTCTACGCCGGCACCAACGGCTACCTCGACGGCATCCCCGTCGAGGACGTCAAGCGCTACGAGGCCGACCTGCTCGTCTGGTTCCAGACCCGCCACGGCGACATCCTCGACGGCATCCGCACCAGCGGTGACATCGGCGACGTCGACGCCTTCGAGCGGGCGATCCGCGAGTTCACCGACCAGTTCCAGGCCACCGTCTCCACCGAGGAAGCCTGAACCGTGGCGGGAGGCAAGGAACGGGTCCTGCGCCGGCGCATCAAGTCGGTGCAGACCACGAAGAAGATCACGAAGGCGATGGAGCTCATCGCCGCCAGCCGGATCGTCAAGTCGCAGCAGCGCGTCCTCGCCGCCCGTCCGTACGCCGACCAGATCACCGAGGTGATCCGGAACCTCGCGGCAGCGGGCGCCGGCGGCGGCGCCCCGCTGCTCGCCCAGCGCGAGCAGGTCGACACCGTGGCCACCATCGTGGTCGGAGGCGACCGGGGCCTGTGCGGCGGCTACAACGCCAACGCCATCCGCATGGCCGAGCGCAACATGGCGGCCCAGCGGGCCGAGGGCAAGGACACCGCCCTGTTCACCGTCGGTCGCAAGATCGAGAGCTACTTCCGCTTCCGGAAGTACGACATCGTCGACTCCTTCACCGGCTTCCTCGACGAGCCGCACTACGAGGACGCCCGGCGCATCGCCGAGGCCGTGGTGCCGAAGTTCGAGGACGGCACGTTCGACCGGGTCGACATCGTCTACACCCAGTTCCTGTCGGCCGGCACGCAGCAGGTGGTGACCCGCCAGTTCCTGCCGCTCGACACCTCGGCCATCACCGAGACCACGGGCGAGGGCCCCTCCGCCGACTACGAGTTCGAGCCGAGCCCCGACCTCATCCTCGACCGGCTGCTGCCTCGCTACGCCGAGGCCCGGCTGTTCTCCGCCCTGCTCGAGGGCGCCGCCTCCTTCTTCGCCGCCCAGCAGCGGGCGATGAAGTCCGCCACCGACAACGCGGAGGAGCTCATCGTGAAGCTCTCCCGTGCGATGAACCGTGCCCGCCAGGACTCCATCACCACCGAGATCATGGAGATCGTGGGCGGCGCCGAGGCCCTGCGCCAGGGACAGACGTCCGAGATGGACCTCATCCCCGACCACGCCCTCGGCATCCAAGACCTGCTCGTCGACGTCGTCGACTACCGACACCACTAGGAGCATCCCGTGACCGTCACCGAGCCCACCAGCCAGGAAGCCGGCCAGCGCAAGTCCGGCCGCGTCGTGGCCATCGCCGGCCCCGTGGTCGACGTGGAGTTCCCCGCCGGGGCCCTCCCCGACATCAACACCGCACTGGTCATGACCATCACGGTCGACGGCAAGGACGTCGAGGTGTGGGCCGAGACGGCCCAGCAGCTCGGCGGCAGCCGGGTCCGGGCCATCTGCATGAAGCCCACCGACGGCCTCGTGCGGGGCACCGAGGTCCGCAACCTCGGCCACCCCCTGCAGATGCCCGTCGGCGACGGCGTCCTCGGGCACGTCCTCAACGTGCTCGGCGAGCCCCTCGACGTGCCCGAGCTCGACCAGTCGAAGATCGACGGCTACCGCCCGATCCACCGGCCGGCCCCCGACTTCGCCGACCTCGCACCGAAGAAGGAGGTGTTCGAGACCGGCATCAAGGTCATCGACCTCCTGACCCCGTACCTGCGCGGCGGCAAGATCGGCCTGTTCGGCGGCGCCGGCGTCGGCAAGACGGTGCTCATCACCGAGATGATCAACCGGGTGGCGTCCCAGTTCGGTGGCGTGTCCGCCTTCGCCGGCGTGGGCGAGCGCACCCGTGAGGGCACCGACCTGTTCATCGAGATGGGCGAGACCCGCATCGACGAGAACACCTCCGTCCTCGACAAGGCCGCCCTGGTCTTCGGCCAGATGGACGAGCCCCCGGGCGTGCGCCTCCGGGTCGCCCTGTCCGCGCTCACCATCGCCGAGTACTTCCGCGACGAGCGCAACCAGGACGTGCTGCTGTTCGTCGACAACATCTTCCGGTTCGTGCAGGCCGGCTCCGAGGTGTCGACGCTGCTCGGCCGCATGCCCTCGGCCGTGGGCTACCAGCCCACCCTGGCCGACGAGATGGGCACCCTGCAGGAGCGCATCACCTCCACCAAGGGCCGCTCGATCACGTCGCTGCAGGCCGTGTACGTGCCCGCCGACGACTACACCGACCCGGCGCCGTTCACCACGTTCACGCACCTCGACGCCACCACCGAGCTGTCCCGCGACATCGCCGCCCTCGGCATCTACCCGGCCGTGGACCCGCTGGCCTCGACCTCGACGATCCTGTCGCCCGAGGTCGTCGGCGACCGCCACTACGCCGTCGCCACCCGGGTGCAGGAGATCCTCCAGCGCTACAAGGAGCTGCAGGACATCATCGCCATCCTCGGCCTCGACGAGCTGTCCGAGGAGGACAAGATCCTCGTGGCCCGGGCCCGCAAGATCCAGCGGTTCCTGTCCCAGCCCATGTTCGTGGCCGAGGTGTTCACCGGCCTCCCCGGCGTGTTCACCCCCGCCGAGGAGACCGTCGACTCCTTCGAGCAGCTCATCAACGGCGAGCTCGACGACCTGCCCGAGCAGGCGTTCCTCAACGTCGGCGGCGCCGACGACGCTCGCCGCAAGGCCGAGCAGCTGCGCAAGTCCGCCGGCGGGGAGTGATCCCGGTGGCCATGCAGGTCGAGCTGGTCTCGCCCGAGCGCATCCTCTGGTCCGGCCAGGCCGAGATGGTGATCGCCCGCACGGTGGGCGGTGGTGACATCGCCTTCCTGCCCGGGCACGCACCCTTCGTGGGTGCGCTGGGCATCGGCGTCATCACCATCCGCCCCTCGGCGGGAGGCCCCGACGAGAAGGTCGCCTGCCACGGCGGCTTCGTCGAGGTGTCCGGCACGCCCGAGTCGTCCACGGTGACGATCCTGTCCGACGTCGCCGAGCTGTCGAGCCAGATCGACGTCGAGCGGGCCCGGACCGCGGCCGAGCGGGCCGAGGCGCAGCTGCGCCAGGAGCACGACGCCGAGGGCGAGGCCGCCCTGCGCCGGGCCCGGATCCGCCTCGAAGCCGCCGGCCACGGCGGCCTCTAGCCCCCAACGCAAACCGTTCTGGCCCACCGATCCCCCCGCATGCGGGGGGATCGGTGGGCCAGAAGCGCGTTCAGGTGGCCGGCGTGAGGATCGTGGCCGCCACCGCGTCGACGTGGCGGTGGTCGGTGCCGCAGCAGCCGCCGAAGACCGCCAGGCGGGGGAGCCGCCGCTGCAGCTCGGCGTAGTCGCCGGCCAGCTCGTCGATGTCGCCGATGTCGAGCTCCTCGGCCTCGTCGAGCTCGGCGTGGCTCAGCCTCGACGCGTTGGCGCGGATCCCCTGGATCCGGTCCAGCCACGAGCCGCCCTGGAGCGCGCCCGCGAAGTGGGTCGGGTGGGCGCAGTTCACCATGAAGTAGGCGGCGGCACCGTCGGTCTCGCGGTCGACGGCGGCCACGGCGTCGGCCAGGGTCTCGCCGCTCGGGAGCCGCCCGTCGGTCTCGACGGTGAACGACGCCACAGCGGGGATGCCTGCTGACGTCGCGGCGCGGACGATCCCGACGGCCTCCTGGCTGTAGGTCATCGTCACGGCGGTGACCATCTCGGCGCCGGCGTCGGCGAACGCCCGGGCCTGCAGGGCGTGGTAGCTGGCCGCCTCGCCGGACGACATGGTGGCGCCCACGGCGTAGCCGTCGCCCCGGGGACCGATCACCCCGTTGCGCACGGTCGTGACGTCCGGCCAGCCGGCCGCCAGGTCGTCGACGTAGCCCACCGCCCGCCGGTTCAGTGCCACCAGCGCCTCCGGGTCGTAGCCCAGGCGGGCACCCCAGTCGAGGTTGGCCCGCCAGGTGGGCGTGTCGAGGACGATGCCGGTGCCGTGGCGCCGGGCGATGTCGAGGTAGGCGGTGTAGTAGCGGTCCAGTGCCTCCCGTCCGTCCTCGGTGTCGAGGAGGGGGAATGCGGCGAAGTCGGGCAGGTCGATCCCGTCGTGGAAGACGAGGGTGGTCTCGAGGCCCCCGTCGGTGACGAAGGGGCGCTCGTGGTGCAGCTGGGGCAGGGTGGTCATCGCTCCTCCTGCGGATCCGATCGATCCGGTTGGTCACCCCGTACGGCGTGAGATCGCGCCTCACGTCGTGAGCTGCGCGGTCACTCCGGCTCGCGTCGCACAGCCGAGACCGGTGAGGGCGATGGTACTGATCGGCCGCCAGCGCGAGCTCGCTGACCTCGATGAGCGGCTTCTCGGCGCGGCGGTGACGGCCTCGGGTTCCCTACGGTGACCACGTGGCCCGTCGACGCTTCGCCGTCGCCCTCCTGATCCCGCCGCCCGTCTCGGTCGAGGTCGACGGGATCCGGCGCGCCCTGGGCGACCGGCAGCTGGGCCGCATCGAGCCGCACATCACGATCATCCCGCCCGTCAACCTGCACGACGAGCAGCTCGCTGACGCCCTCGCCGTCGTCCACGCGGCGGCCGTGGGGCGCGAGCCGGTGGCGCTGCGCATCGGGCCCCTCGACACGTTCGGCCCGGACTCCCCGGTGCGCTTCCTCGCCGTCGACCCCTGGGGGCCGCTGCTGGAGCTGCACGAGGCGTGCTGGACCGGCGTGCTCGACCGCCCGGAGCGCCGCCCGTTCCACCCCCACGTGACGGTCGACATCGACGGCGGCGTGGTGGGTGGGCCCGACCCGGCGGTGGAGCTGCTGGGCTCCTACCGGGCCGAGGTCGTCGTCGACCGCCTCACCGTGCTCGAGCACGTCGCGGTAGAGGGCGAGGCGGTGCCGAGGCGCTGGGAGCCCTACAACGCCTACCGCCTCGGCCCCGGCTGACCCGACGGGCCGCTCGGCTCAGAAGTCGACGCTCGCGTAGTGGGCGAGCTTGTCGATGCGGTGCCGGGCGTTGATGAGCCGGACGGTGCCGGACTTCGAGCGCATCACCAGCGACTGGGTGGAGGCACCCCGGCTGTCGTAGTGCACGCCCTGGAGCAGCTCGCCGTCGGTGATGCCCGTTGCCGCGAAGAAGCAGTTGTCGCCCTTCACCAGGTCGTCCTCGGTGAGGACGGCGTCGAGGTCGTAGCCCTGATCGATTGCGATCTGGCGCTCGTCGTCGTTGCGGGGCCACAACTTGCCCTGGATCTCGCCGCCCATGCACTTGAGCGCGGCGGCCGAGGTCACGCCCTCGGGCGTGCCGCCGATCCCGAG
>DASTYO010000134.1:0-65365 GCA_035764875.1 Acidimicrobiales bacterium
TCAACCCTTGGCGTTCAGCGCCTCGAGGAGGGCCGGCAGCACCTTGTGGACGTCGCCCACGATGCCGAGGTCGGCCACCGAGAAGATCGGGGCCTCGGGGTCCTTGTTGATGGCGATGATGTTCTTGGAGCCCTTCATGCCGACGAGGTGCTGGGTGGCACCGGAGATGCCGGCGGCGATGTACACGGTGGGCTTCACGACCTTGCCGGTCTGGCCGACCTGCTTGGCGTAGGGCACCCAGCCGGCGTCCACGATGGCGCGGGTGGCGCCGGTGGCCGCACCGAGCCGCTTGCCCAGGGCCTCGATGTACTCCTCGAACTTGGCGGGGTCGCCGAGGCCACGGCCGCCAGAGACGACGATGGGTGCCGAGTCCAGCTGCGGCCCCTCGCGCTCCTCGACGTGGGTGGCGAGCACCGAGGCGCTCGGCACGTCGCCGGGGACGGAGACCTCGTTGACCGAAGCGGCGCCGCCACCGGCCTCGCTGGCCTCGTAGGACTTCGGGCGCACCAGGCAGAGCATCGGGGCACCGGCGGTGAACTTGGTCTTCACCAGCTTCTCGCCGCCGAACACCGGCACGGTGGTGACGACGGAGTCGCCGTCGAGGTCGACGGCGGTGGTGTTCGAGATCACCGGCTTGCCGAGCTTCACGGCAGCCACGGCGAAGGTGTCGCGGGCGTCGTAGGTGGTGCCGCCCAGGATCAGGTCGACCCCGTCGGCAGCCGCGGCGAGCGCAGCGCCGGCGGGGGCGCCGACCAGCTGGTCGCCCAGGGCGCCCGTGGCGTGCACGGCGGTGGCGCCATACGCGCCGGCCGCCTCGGCGATCGCGGCGCCGTCGCCGGCGTAGAACGCCTCGACGGTGTCGCCCAGCTCACGAGCCTTCGTGAGCAGCTCCTTGGTCAGCGGCGTCAGCGCGCCGCTCTCGTCGGTCTCGGCGAAGACCCACACCTTGGGGAGAGCCATGTCGTTGTTCCTCTCGTTCCGTCTTCGTCCGCTCAGATGACCTTGAGCTCTTCGAGCTTGGCCACGATCTTCAGGTGGCCCTCGCCGTCGTCCTCGACGATCTCGCCGGCCTGGCGGGCCGGGGCGTCCTCGACGGTGGTGATCTCCTGGCCGGCGCCGGCCCAGCCGACGCTGCCGCCGTCGATGCCGAGGTCGCCGAGCGTGAGCTGGTCGACCGGCTTCGACTTGGCGGCCATGATGCCCTTGAAGGAGGGGTAGCGGGGCTCGACCACGCCGGCGGTGACGGAGACCACGCACGGGGTGGGGGCCTCGACGTCCTGGGAGCCGGTCTCGGTCTGGCGGGCGACCTTCACCTTGCCGTCAGCGACCTCGACGTGCTTGGCGAAGGACACCATCGGGTGGCCCAGCTCGGCTGCGAGCATCTGGGGAAGCACGCCCGTGTAGCCATCGGACGACTCGACGCCGGAGATGATGAGGTCGTACTCGCCGGCCTTGCCGATGGCGGCAGCCAGCGTCTTGGCCGTCTCGGCGGCACCGGAGCCGGCCAGCGCGTCGTCGGAGACGAGCACGCCCTTGGCGGCGCCCATGGCCAGCGCGGTGCGCAGGCCGGAGACCTCGCCGTTGGGAGCCATGGAGACGAGGGTGACCTCACCGCCGCCCGCCGCATCGACCAGCTGGAGCGCCATCTCGACCCCGTAGGAGTCGGACTCGTCCAGGATGAGCTTGACATCGCGCTTGAGGGTGAAGTCAGCGTCCAGGGCGCCGGGATCGGCGGGATCCGGGATCTGCTTCACGCAGACGACCACGTTGAGAGCCATGGCGGGAGTCAAGCATCAGCGCTCCGCGCTGGTCGAATTGCACTAGGCAGGGGGCGTGCGTGTGCTGCTGATCGTCAACGCGTTCGCGTCGTCGGTGACCGCCCGGTCGATGGTCGTGATCCGCAAGGCCTTCTCGGCCGACCACGACGTCGAGCTGGTCGAGACCGGACGGCGCGGCCACGCCGCCCGCCTGGCCCGCGGCGCCGCCAACGACGGCGTCGACGTCGTGGTCGTGATGGGCGGCGACGGCACGCTCAACGAGGCCGCCAACGGGCTGGTCGGCACCGACACCGCCCTCGGCGTGCTGCCCGGCGGCTCCACGAACGTGTTCGCCCGCACGATCGGTCTCCCCAACGACCCGGTGGAGGCCACCGGCGTCCTGCTCGACGCGCTGGCCAACGGCTCGATCCGCCGGGTCGGGCTCGGCGCGGTCAACGGCCGCTGCTTCCTGTTCCACACGGGCCTCGGCTTCGACGCCGCCGTGGTCGAGCAGGTGGAGCGCCGGTCGTCGCTCAAGCGCTACGCCGGCCACCCCCTGTTCGTGTACGCCGGGTTCGCCACCTGGTTCCGGCACTACGACCGGTCACGGCCCCGGCTGGCCGTGCGCCTCCCGGACGGCGCGGTGGTGGACGACGGCTACTTCGCCATCGTCCTCAACACCAACCCCTACACCTACCTGGGCAACGTGCCGCTGGACCTGGCGCCCGAGGCCACGCTCGAGACCGGGCTGTCCCTCGTCGTCGTCCGCACGATGGACTTCGCCAAGGTGCTCGCCCTCATCGGGTCGGCGCTGCGGTCGGGTCGGCACCTGCGCTCGTCGAAGCACGCCCTGGTCGCCCACGACCTGCCCGGCCTCGAGGTCACCGGCCACGGCCCGCTCCCCTACCAGGTCGACGGCGACTTCCTCGGCCAGGGGGAGCACTTCCGCTTCGAGCACCGCCCCGACGCCATCAGCCTCGTGCTGCCCTGAGCGCCGCCCGCGCCTGCGCCGGGACGTTCGTGACGATGCCGTCGACGCCGAAGCCCGCGAGGGTGCGGATGCGATCGGCGTCGTCGACGGTCCAGACGTTGACCGCCAGGCCGAGGTCGTGGGCGAAGGTGACGAAGGCGGCGTCGACGGTGCCCTCGTGCGGGTGCACGGCGTCGTGCCCACGGTCGACGGCGAGCTGCACGGACTCGGGTCCCAACGGATCGATGAAGGTGAGGAACCCCGTGGCGACCGCGCCGTCGAGCTCCTTGACCCGGTCGACGGTGGCCAGGTCGAAGCTCGACACGATGACCCGGTCCTGCCCGCCCCGGGCCCGGAGCAGGGCGACGACGTCGTCGGCGAGCGTGCGCTCGGGATCGTGGTCGGGGTCGAACGGGCTGTTCTTGATCTCCACGTTCACCAGCAGGCCGGCACACGTGTCGAGCGCCTCGGCCAGCGTCGGCACGGAGACCGGCAGGTCGGCGCTCGCCGTGCGGGCGACGACTCGCCCGTCGGGCAGGGCGGCGTCGTGGTGGAGCACGAGGCGCCCGTCGGCGCTGCGCCGCACGTCGAGCTCCACGCCGTCGGCGCCCTGCTCGCGTGCGAGGTCGAACGACGCCAGGGTGTTCTCCGGTGCGTCGGCCGACGCGCCCCGGTGCCCGAGGACGAGCGGGACGTGGCCGGGGGGCCTGTACATCACCGGCTCCGATCTTCCAAAAGAAACCCTTGTGACAACCAGGTTTCGACGTTAGTTTGGTCGACGGCCCTGCGAGACCCGTGCGGTCCGCAGAGGCATGTGAACGCCGTCACAAAGCACCCGACTTCCCCCTTGGAGGCCCCGTGGCCCTGACCACGTCGCGCTCGATCCCCCTCACGCTCGAACGAGATGAATGGCGCCAGTTCGCCGAGTGCCGGGACACCGACCCGGACCTGTTCTTCCCCGTCGGCACCACCGGCCCCGCGCTCGAGCAGATCGCGAACGCCAAGGCCGTCTGCCGCACCTGCGACGTGCAGGCCCTCTGCCTCGAGTACGCCGTGTCCACCAACCAGGACAGCGGCGTCTGGGGCGGGACCTCCGAGGAGGAGCGCCGCCAGATGCGCCGGGCCCGCCAGGCCCGCGCCAAGGCCCAGCGCAGCGCCTGACCGGCCTCCGCTCCGTGCCGGCGTTCCGGCAGTGACGACGACCTCCCTCCGGGGAGGTCGTGCCGCGTCCGGGCGTCGGTGCGTCGGGCCGTCGATCGGGGTGCTCCCGGGCACGAGGACCGCTGTCAGAAGTGCTCGGTGGACACGACGACCCGGACCTCGGTGCCGTGGCGCGACCCCTGCTCCTCGACCCGGCGCAGGGTGATCTGCCCGGACAGCTCGGTCTCGACGAGGGTGCGCACGATGGACAGCCCGAGGCCGGTGGAGCGGTCGAGGTCGAAGCCCTCGGGCAGACCGATGCCGTTGTCGGTGACGGTCACCGTGAGGGTGGCGTCCTGGCGGTCGAGCACCACGTCGACCCGCCCGGGCTCCTCGAGCAGGTCGACCTCCTCCGGGAACGCGTGGTCGACGGCGTTCTGGAGCAGCTCGTTGAGCACCACCGACAGCGACGTGGCCGGCGCCGCCGGCACGGTGCCGGCCTCGCCCGAGAAGTGCACCCGGAACGGCCGGTCGGGGTTCATGAGGCTCTCGTCGACCATGCGGGACAGCTCGCGCGCGATCTCCACGAACGGGACGTCGTCGCCCGCCTCCCGGGACAGGATCTCGTGGACGACCGCGATCGAGCGGATGCGCCGGGCCGACTCCTCGATGGCCGCCTTGGCCTCGGGTGAGTCGAGCCTGCGGCCCTGCAGGCGCAGCAGCGACGAGATCGTCTGCAGGTTGTTCTTCACCCGGTGGTGGATCTCCCGGATGGTGGCGTCCTTGGAGAGCAGGAGCCGATCGCGCCGGCGCAGCTCGGAGATGTCGCGGACCAGCACGACGGCGCCGGAGACCTCCCCCCGGTCGGTGATGGGCAGGCAGCGGAACACCACCGTGACCTCGTTGCCCCGCTCGACCTCCTGCACGGTGGGCTGGCGCCGCTGGAACGCGTTGCGGATGGCGGCGTCGTCCAGGCCGAGCTCGCCGAAGCGCAGGCCCTCGGCGTTGGCGTGCACGCCAACCCGGTGGAACGCCGACACCGCGTTGGGCGAGGCGTACTCGACGCGCCCGGCGGGGTCGACGAGCAGCACGCCGTCGCCCACCCGAGGCGCCTCGGCGGTGTCGTCCTTGTCCTCGTACGGGAAGTCGCCCGAAGCGATCATCCGGGCGAACCGGTTGAAGATGTCGAGGTAGGTGCGTTCGAGCTCGCCGTGCTGGCGGCCGATGGAGGGCGCGGCCTCCCGGGTGAGGACGCCGATCACCTTGCCCTCCCGCCGCACCGGCACGCACAGCACGCGCACCCGCTCGCGGACGACGGAGAGGTGGATCTCACCCTCGATGATCTCGCCGTTGCGGAAGGACCGGGCCACCAGCGGGCGCTCGTCCTCGTCGAGGCGGGTGCCGACCCAGTCGCCCCGGTACACGGTCTGGCCGGTGGTGGGCCGCACCTGGGCGAGGACCACGAACTCGTGGCCGTCGAAGTCGCCGACCGGGGCGAACAGGAGCAGGTCGGAGAAGCAGAAGTCGGCGAGCAGCCCCCATGACGCGGCGATGCGCTGGAGCTGCTCGGTCTGTCCGACGTCGAGCGGCGTGAGGGTGCGGGCGAGCTCGACGAGGGAGGCCATGGCAGCAGGTCAGCCTCGCGCGCTCAGCGCCAGACCTGCTCACCGAGCCGGAGCAGGCCGGCCAGGTCGTGGATGTCGCTGTCGAAGTACGGCACCGTGGCCAGCACGTCGGGCACGCGCTCGAGCTCCTTGCGCTGCTCGGCCTCCCGGGTGGCGACGACGCGGAAGTTCAAGAAGCTCTGGGCGACCTCCTCGACGACCCGGGCCACCGACTCGGCGTCGCCCAACCCGTCCAGCGACGCCGCGGCGGCGGCCGGGTCTGCGGCGAGGCGCTTGGCCGCCCCCGCCGCCTGGGCGTTCAGCAGGTAGGAGGGCAGCACCTTGTTGAGGATCACCGCGCCGAGGTGGAAGGCGCGGTCGTCGAGCGCCGACATGAAGAACTCGGCCTCGCGCAGCGGGGCCGACTCGAGCGTGCTGACGACGACGAAGGTGGTGCGCTTGTCCTCGAGGATCCGCTGCACCGACCGGGCCCGCTCGACGAAGCCGTCGTACATCGTCTGGAACAGCAGGAAGAACTCGGCGATGTCCTCGAGGAACGCGGAGCCGAGGATGGTGTCGGCCACCTTGTAGAACGGCTTCGTGGCCATGTTCACCAGCCGGGACCGGTAGGGCACGGTCAGCCAGCGCAGCAGCCGGGACGAGAAGAAGTCGGCCATGCGCTCCGGGGCCTCGAGGAAGTCCAGGGCGTTGCGGGTGGGTGGCGTGTCGACGATGACGAGGTCGTAGCGGCCGGACGCGTGGATCTCGTAGAGCCGCTCCATGGCGATGTAGTCGTGGCTCTGGACGAACCGGCCGGTGATGTTCGTGTAGAGCGGGTTGTGGAGGATGGCGTCGCGGGTCTTGGCGTCCGGGGCATGCCGGCGGACCAGGTCGTCCCAGGACTGCTTGGTGTCGAGCATCGCCGCCCAGAGCTCGCCCTGGCAGTCGACGCCGGCGGCGGCGAACGCCTCCGGCGGCACGCGCGTCTCGACGTTGCCGAACGCCTTGAGCCCGAGCGCGCTCGCCAGGCGGCGGGCCGGGTCGACCGTGACCACGAGCACCTTGCCGCCGAGCTGGGCGGCGGCCATGGCGCCCGCCGCCGCCGCCGTGGTGGTCTTCCCGACGCCGCCGGAGCCGGTGAAGATGACGATCTCCTTGGTGGCGAGGAGCTGCTCGAGGGTGCCCGAGCCGTTGGCCGCCCGGTCGCGGCGGGCCATCAGAACCCGAGCTCCTCGCCGAGGTGGCCGGCGATGCGGTTCGTGGCCCGCACGCCGTGCGAGCGCTGGAACAGGTACGGCACGTACAGCAGCTCGGTGCCGGGCAGCTCGTCGCGCAGGCGCTGCAGGTGCCCGGCCCGGGAGCGGCGCAGGCTCACGGCGAGCTCGGCGGCGTCCAGGATGGGCTCGACCGGCCCCTCGGCCACGTCGGCCAGCGCAGCGACCATCGCTCCGTCGGCGCGCAGCCGGTCGAACAGCGCCTCCTCGCCGGCGTTGAACAGCTCGGGCAGCACCCGGTTGACGATCACGGCGGCGAGGTCGACCACGGTCTCCTCGCGGAGACGGCCGGCCAGCTCGATGGTCTCCTGCACCGGCATCTCCTCGGGGGCGGCGACGATGACGACGCCGGTCTGGGCGGGGTCGCCGAGGATGTCGAGCATCCACCCGGTCTGGTCGCGCACCATGCCGACCTGGACGAGCTCGTTGATGGCGTCGGGCGCCGCGAGCTGGCCCACGATGTGGCCGCTCGCCGAGGCGTCGACGACGACCAGGTCGTAGTGGTCCTCGCGGACCTCCCACGTGAGCTTGCCGACGGTGAGGATCTCCTTGACGCCCGGGGCGGCAGTGGCGACGAAGTCGAAGGTCCGGGCGAGCGGCCCGATGCGCGCCAGCACCGGGATCTTGAGCTGGAGGCTCAGGTACTCCTTGAGCGACTCCTCGGTGTTCATGGACATGGCGTACAGCCCGTCGGCGACCGGCGTGGGGTCGAACCCGGTGCGGCCGGCCTCGAAGAAGTCGGAGAGGTTCCCCTTGGCGTCGACCTCGCACACGAGCGTGCGCTTGCCGTGCTCGGCGGCCAGCGTGCCGAGCGCAGCGGCGATGGTGGTCTTGCCGACGCCGCCCTTGCCCGTGACGAAGAGGAGGCGGCGGTCGAGGAGCGAGGTCATCCCAGCCAGACCTCTGCTTCCCCGGTCAGCCCCCGAAGCCGATGCGGCGTCCGGCCTCGGGCCCGCCGATCTCGACGTAGGCGATCTTGTCCGTGGGGATGCCGACCCGACGTCCCTTCTTGTCGACCACCCAGAACACCTTCTGCTCGCCGGCGAGGGCAGCGTCGACCTCGGACTGCAGGGCGACACCGTCGACGTCGTCGGGCAGCTCGATGTCGAGCTCCTTGGCCGTGTAGGTCACACCGATCCGGACGTCCACTGTCACACCTCGTGTCGCTTGCGTTGGGGCCGTCAACCTATCTCGTGGGTACGCTCTGCCCGACATGACTGCTCTCGGGCCCGAGGCCCTGGATCTCGTGCGCCGCCGGGTCATCAACGTCGTCGGGCACGAGCTGCGCACGCCGCTGACGACCATCCGCGGGCTGGCCGAGCTGCTGGCCGGCGCGTCCGAGGAGGAGCTGCGCGAGACGCTGATCCCAGCGCTCGTCCGCAACGCCCGACGGGCGGAACGGCTCCTCGACGACCTGCTCATCGCCGGCGAGATCGACACGGCGCTGCCCACCGAGCCGCCCGTGCGCGTCGACCTGGCAGCGATCGCCCGGTCCGCCACCGAGGGCACCGACGTGCAGGTGGTGGGTGCGCCGGGCGCGGCGCCCTTCGGCCACGCCGAGGCGATCGCCCACTCCGTCACCCACCTCGTCGACAACGCCCACCAGTACGCCGACGGGACGCCAACGCTGCGCTTCGAGGACGACGACGAGACGGTCACGGTCGTGGTGGAGACCCCCGTCGACCACGAGCTACCCGACCTCGAGCTCGGCTTCGAGCTGTTCTTCCGCGGCGAGCAGGCCGTGACCCGGGCGGCGGGGCTCGGTGTCGGGCTCCCCGTGGCGCGCGCCCTCGCCCGCATGGACGGCGGCGACGTCACGATCGCCCAGCTGGGCGGCACGGTCGTCACCCGGCTGACCCTGCCCCGGGCCCGATGAGCGTGCCCGACCACATCGAGGTCGTCGTGGCGGACGACGAGGTCGACATCCGCCTGCTGCTCAAGCTCCAGCTGCGCCAAGCCGGCATCACGGTCGTCGGCGAGGCCGGCGATGGCATCGAGACGGTCGAGCAGTGCAAGGCCCTGCAACCCGACGTGCTGATCCTCGACCTGCTCATGCCGCGCATGAACGGGTTCGAGGCCATCCCCGTGCTCCGCGAGGAGTGCCCCGACGTGGCGATCATCGCCTACTCGGCGGTCGCCGGCGAGTTCGCACGCCAGGAGATGGAGCGCTGGGGAATCCCGCTCCGGTTGAAGAACGGCGACGCCGAGCCGCTGGTGCAGACGATCCGCGAGCTGGCGGGGCAGCCGGCGGCCGACGACCTCAGGTGATCTTCAGCTCGGGGTGGAAGCGCTTCGTGGGCGCCAGCTCCTCGATGATCACGCGGGCGATCTCGTCGAAGGCCTGGGCGGCCTCGGACTCGGGTGCGGAGACCACGATGGGGCGACCGGTGTCGGAGCCCTCTCGCAGCTCGGGCACGAGCGGCACCTTGCCGAGCAGCGGCTTGTCGAGCCGCTCGGCGAGCTCCTGGCCGCCGCCGGCGCCGAAGATCTCGTAGCGGGTGCCGTCGTCGCCGGTGAACCACGACATGTTCTCGATGATGCCCTTGACCTCGAGGTGCACCTTCTCGGCCATGAACGCGGCCCGCTGGGCGACCCGCTGGGCGGCGGGCTGCGGCGTGGTGACCACGTAGACCTCGGCGCGGGGGAGGAACTGGCTCAGCGAGATCGAGATGTCGCCGGTGCCGGGCGGGAGGTCGACGACGAGGAAGTCGGGGTCGTCCCAGTAGACGTCGGTGAGGAACTGCTCGAGCGCCTTGTGCAGCATGGGGCCCCGCCAGATGACGGCCTGGTCCTCCTGGGCGAAGAAGCCCATGGAGATGCAGGTGACGCCGTGGGCGTCGGGCGGGATCAGCATGGAGTCGATGACGACCGGCGGACGGTCGATGCCGAGCATGCGCGGGATGGAGAAGCCCCACACGTCGGCGTCGACGACGGCGGTCTTCTTGCCCCGCTTGGCCAGGCTCACCGCGAGGTTCGTCGTGACCGACGACTTGCCGACGCCGCCCTTGCCGGAGGCGATGAGCAGGACGCGGGTCTTGGAGGACGGGTCGGCGAACGGGATGGCCCGGCCCTCGGCGTGGCCGTGCGCCGCCTGGCTGCCCGCCGTCGAGGCGGGGTCGCCGACCATGAGCTCGCGCACCTTGGCGCGCTCCTCGTCGGACATCACGTCGAATGCGACATCGACGGAGTCGACGCCGTCGAGGGCGTGGACGGCCTCGCCGACGCGTCGCTGGATCTCGTTGCGCAGCGGGCAACCCGGCACGGTGAGCGCCACCTCGACCTGCACGGAGGCACCGTCGATGCGGACGCCGCGCACCATGCCGAGGTCGACGATGCTGCGGTGCAGCTCGGGGTCCTCCACGGGTCGGAGCGCGTCGATGATCTGTGACTCGGTGGGCACGGGGGACCTTCCGGTTCGGAGTGGGGGCTGCGCCGTCGGGGCCGATTTCCCCTACGTCGATAGGTAGAATACCGACGTGGCCGCGGACGTTCCCACCCCGCTCAGCGCCGCCGACTTCTCGTCGGCGGTCACGGCGATCACGTCGGCCTTCGGCGACCCGACGCGGCGGGAGATCTACCTGTGGCTGCGCGAGCAGCCCGCCGGCGTCACCGCCGCCGACGTGGCCGAGCGCTTCGAGCTGCACTCCAACGTGGCCCGCCACCACCTCGACAAGCTCACCGGCGGGGGCTACGTCGAGGTCACCACCGCCCGCCCCGCCGGCGGCGGCGCCGGCCGGCCCTCGAAGCGGTACTCGGCCACGGCCAGCGAGAACCCCATCGAGTTCGCCGTCCGCCACGACGACCTGCTGGTCGCGCTGCTCGGCAAGGCGCTGGCCCGGCTGCCGGGCGACATCGCCGCCGAGATGGCCGAGGAGGTCGGCATCGAGTACGGCCGCTCGCTGGCCGCGTCGATGGGCTCGAAGGAGTCGGCCCAGCGGTCGTTCCGGTCCGCCCTGCACGCCGTCGCCGACGCCCTCACCGCCCACGGCTTCGCCGCCCACGCCGAGAAGCAGGGCGAGGAGCTGCGCATCGTGGCCCAGCACTGCCCCTTCGGCGACGCGGCCATCGAGCACCCGGTGATCTGCGCGGTCGACCGCGGCCTGGTGAAGGGGATGCTGTCGTCGCTGTACGGCGAGACCCGGCCTGCCACCGAGTCCACGCAGGCCCTCGGGTCCGAGACCTGCGTCACCGTCGTCTCGTCCCGCTGACCGACGTGGCCGCCACCGCCGCTGGCGACGAGCTCCGCCCCGAGCTCGGGCACTACCTGGACCACGCCTCGACGTCCCCGCTCCGGCCCGAGGCGCGCGCCGCCATGGTCGAAGCGCTCGGTGCGCCGTTCGCCGACCCGTCGCGGATCCACGAGCCGGGCATGGCGGCGCGCGTGGCGCTCGAGCAGGCGCGGGAGCAGGTGGCGGTGTCCCTCGGCGCCCGGCCCCGCGAGGTGGTCTTCACCTCCGGTGCGTCCGAGTCGATCGCCGCCGCCTGCTGGGGTGCGGCCGAGCGGGGGCGCGTGCAGGTGGTGCCCGAGATCGAGCACTCGGCGGTGCGCCTGGCGGCGGCCCAGCACGGCGAGGTGGTGGCCGTGGGGTGCGACCGCACCGGTCGGGTCGACGCCGACGAGCTCCTGGCGGTGGTCGGGGACGATGCCGCGCTCGTGCACCTCCAGATCGCCAACCACGAGGTCGGCACGGTGCAGCCGGTGGCCGAGGTCGTGCGGGCGTGCCGCCAGCGGGGCGTCCTCGTCCACGTCGACGCCGCCCAGGCGGTCGGCCGCGTGCCGTTCGACTTCGGGGCGCTCGGCGCCGACCTCGTCTCGGTGAGCGGCCACAAGCTCGGCGGGCCGGCGGGCACGGGCGTGCTGCTCGTGCGGCGGGGGTTGCGGATCCGGCCGCTGATCGTCGGGGGCGAGCAGGAGCGGGCCCGGCGGGCGGGTCTCGAGAACGTCGTGGGCGCGGTCGGCCTGGCCGCGGCCCTGGCCGCGATCGACGTCGACGGCGAGGCCGAGGTGTCGGTACGCCAGGCCGACCGGCTGCGACAGGTGCTCGAGGGGGTCGATGGCGTGGAGGTCTACGGCCACCCCTCCGAGCGGCTGCCCCACCTCGTGTGCGCTGGCATCGCCGACATCGAGCCGCAAGCGGTGCTCCTGGGCCTCGACCGCCGGCGCATCCGCGCCCACTCCGGGAGCGCCTGCGCCTCGGAGGGGCTGGAGCCGTCGCCGGTGCTGCAGGCGATGGGGGTCGACGCCCACCGCTCGCTCCGGGCATCGGTCGGGTGGTGCACCACAGACGCCGACGTGGCGGCCTTCGCCGACGCCCTCCCCGCCGTCGTGGCCGAGCTCCGAGCCCTGCGCCGCTGACGGGGCTGGCCCGCCGCCGGCGAGAGGATCCGGTGCTGCCATCCCGGTGCGTGGGGGCGATTCGTCGACGAATCGCCCCCAAAGGACGGCGTCGGGAGTGCCGGCGTGCGGGGCCGAGCCGGACGGCGGGGGCTCGTCGGCGGTCGGCCAGGCGCCACCGCTCCAGAGCTCGGGGTCGTGGGCGAGAGCGCGGTCGATCGGGGGTGGGGCGTCGCCGAAGTCGGGTTCGGTCCAGGGCAGCGGGGTGCCGAGGTCAGGCTCCCCGGGGTGCGGGCCCAGGCCAGCGGCCCGGTCGTCGTCTCGGCCTCCCCTCGGGGCGGCGGCGTAGACGCCCCGGGCGACGCGGACGGCTCGGTCGCGGGAGCACTCGTAGGCGAGGGCGTCGCCGAGGCGCTGGACCGGGCGCGACCCGGCGATGACGTAGCCGTAGCAGTGGAGCAGGCCGTGCAGGTCGCGCAGGCGCAGCTGGCCGTGGCGCCGCAGCACGGCCAGGGCGGTGGCGCGCAGCTCGAGGCCGCCGATGGGGCGAGCACCGATGGGCGCCGGGGGCATGGGTGGTTCGTCGACCCAGGCCGGGCGCCGGCCGCCGTGGAAGGTGGAGAACCGGACGGTCAGGTGGGCCGTGTGGTCGGCCAGCTCGTCGACGTAGCGCCGCCGACGGGCGGCGAGGCCATCGAGCTCCCGGTCGACCTGGGCGAGCCGGGCGCGCAGGGCCCGGTGGGCATGGCGCCGGTCGGTCCAGAGCGGGGTGCGGCGGGGGATGCGCCGGCGCAGCTCGTGGTCGCACGGGAACCCGTCGGGATGCGAGAGGTACGGGTCGCCCGGCTCCTCCGGCTCCTCGGGGTCGTACAGGCGGAACGGATCGGACATGGGTCTGCCCCTTCGTCGGCGGCCCGGGGGCGCGCACCGGATGGGAGCGAGGACGGCGCTCCGACCCGACCCGCACGCTAGGGCCGACCCCTGACACCCCGATCCCGACGTCGTTGCCCGGTCGTCCCCCCGAGGCAATAGCGTGCCCACCCGTGACGCTCTACGTGGTCCGCCACGCCCACGCCGGCGAGCGCTCGGCCTGGGTCGGCGACGATCGGCTCCGCCCGCTGTCCGGCCGGGGCGAGCTGCAGTCGCAGGGCCTCGCCGCCACGCTCGCCTCCTGCGACCCGGAGCAGGTGCTGTCCTCCCCCGCCCGCCGCTGCGTGCAGACGGTGGAACCGCTCGCCGACGAGCTGGGCGTCCCCGTGGTCGAGGACGACCGGCTGTTCGAGGGCGCCGGCGTCGGCGAGATCCGCTCGCTGCTCGACCAGGTCGCCAACCGCGACGCCGTCCTCTGCAGCCACGGCGACGTGATCCCGGTGCTGCTCGACCTGCTGGTGGACGCCGGGTTGGAGCCGGAGCGGAACCTCGTGTGGCAGAAGGCGTCGGTGTGGGTGGCCGAGCGGCGCGACGGCGGCTGGGGCCGGGGGCGGTACGTGCCGCCCCCCGACCGGGCCTGAACCAGCCGGCCTGAACCAGCCGCCGGGGATCAGCCGGGCCGGTTGCCCAGCGGGTCCTCGCCCGCCTCGACGGCTGACCGCACCTGGGCGGCCGCCGCCACCTGGTCGGCCGGCGCCTCCTGCTGATCGAACGCGTCGAGGTCGGCGAGCGCCCCTTGCGTGTCGCCCAGGTGGGCCCGCAGCGCGGCCCGGAACACGTAGCCGGCGGAGAGCGACGGATCGGCGGTCAGGCCGGCGTCGAGGTGCTCGAGGGCGCGGTCGTCGTCGACGCCGCTCCGGGCCAGGAGCCAGCCCAGGTACACCTGCGCGGTGGCGTTGGCCTCGTCCACGGCGAGCACGTCGCGGTAGCACTGGAGCACGTCGACCGGCTCCATCGACCCGTCGACGTCGCCGGCGATGCACGTGTCGAGCGCCCGCTCGACGATGCCGGGGGCGAACTGGTCGGCGAGCGCCGTCTCCTGCTCGACGGGGTCGTTGGCGTAGAACGCGGCCAGGTCGGCGACCGCGCCGGGGGCGTCGCCGCTGCGGGCCCGGCCGCTGGCCCGGAAGATGTAGGGGGCGGTGGCGTCCGGCGTCACCTGGATGGCGGCGTCGAGGTCGTCGAGCCCGGCCTCGATCTCGCCCTCGCGCACCTGGAGCCAGCCCCGGTAGGTGAGCGCCTCGGCGTTCGCCGGCAGCTCGTCGAGCACGTCCGTGTAGCACTGCAGCGCGGCGTCGGCGTCGCCGCCCTGCTCGGCCTCCTGGCACTGGGAGATGCGGGACGATGCGGCCGTGACGTCGAGGCCGGTGAGCCCGCTGGAACCCCGCCGCCCCGAGGACTGGGCGACCAGCACCCCGGCGAGCACGGCGACGAGCACGACGGCCCCGACCGTGGCGATGCGCCGACCGCGCGACGCCGGCGTGGCCGCGTCCCGGAACGCCGCCTCGCCCTCCTCGATGGCCCGGAGCACGGTGGCGGCGCGGGCGGTGTAGTCGTCCTTGAGCGTGCGGTAGTCGTGGTCGTCGACGTCGCCGGCGGCGCGCTCGCGCTCGAGGTCGTCCAGCGACCGCAGCAGGAAGTCGCGCTCCTCCTCGAGGGCGGCGAGCGCGTCGGGGTCGAGGCGGCCGCCGCGACCCCGGACCGTGTCGGTCACGGGCCCGTGCCGCGCCGACGGGCCTGCGCGACCAGCTCCCGGTCCTCGTCCGTCACCCGGACCTCGTCGGGGACCCGCCAGCCGCGGAACACCAGCACCAGTGCACCGACGGCCCCGACGAACCCGGCGACCGGGAGGAACCACACCAGTCCGGCGACTCCGTCGCGGGGCGGGGTGAGCAGCGAGTCCTCGCCGTAGATGCCGGCGATGTGGTCGCGGATCTCCGCGTCGGTCTCACCGGCCTCGAGTCGCCGGCCGATCTCCGTGCGTATCGCACGTGCGGCAGGCGCCTCGGAATCGGCGACCGACTGGCCCTGGCACGTGGGGCACTTGATGGACTCGGCGATGCCGCGTGCCCGCTCTGCGGTGGTGCGGGCGCCGCGGTCGCCGACGGCGGCCACGACGAGCCCGCCGGCGAGAAGCGCCACGAGCACGATCCAGGGCCAGCGGGCCCGGCTCAGGTCCTTCACGAGCTCGCGCCCTCCGGTGCCGGCGCCTCGCCCTTGGCGCGAGCCAGGAGCTGCTCGAGCTCGCCGGCGGTGACGCCGCCCTCGATCTTCGTCAGGACGGTGCCGTCCGGCGCCACGAGGTAGGACTCGGGGACCCCGGACACGCCGTACTCGAGGGCGATGCGGCCGTTGGGCTCGAGGACGACTGGCCACTCGCCCCCGGTCTCGGCGACGAACTCGCGCACCTGCTCGGTCCGCGAGTCGAACACCACCGAGACGACCGCGGCGTCACCGGCTTCGCGGTGCGCTTCCTCGAAGGCGACCAGCTCGGGGTGCTCGCGGATGCAGGGCACGCACCAGGTGGCGAAGAAGTTGACGACCACGAACCGCCCGCGCTCGCCGGCCATGTCGTAGGCGTCGCCGTCGATCGTCTGACCGGCGATCGACGGCGCCGGGCGTCCGATGAGCGGCGAGCGCTCGGCTGCGTCGTCGCCGCCGGTGGCGAGCACCGCCACGAACGCGGCGAGCACGACGAGGACCCCACCCGCGACCCAGGGGCCGATGCGACGGCCGCCGGTCACGAGCCGACCCCCACCGGTTCGGGTGCCGCAGCATCGCCGCCGCGGTCGGCCTCGGCGACGCCCGTCGCCGACGTCGGCTCCGTGGGCCGTCGGCGGCCGCCCGGGAAGGCGGCCAGGGCGGTGCCCAGCGCCATGACGATGCCGCCGATCCACAGCCAGGTGACGAGCGGCTGGATCACGACGCGCACCACGGCCGGGTCGCCCGGCTGCTCGGGCACGTCGAGCAGGGCGAGGAACACGTCCCGCCGCAGGCCGGTGGACACCGACGGGGTGCCGATGGTCTGGCCGCCGAACTCGAACTCGTTGAGGGCGGGCCGGTACACCTTGCCGCCGTCGACCCGGATGCCCGCCGACACGGTGGTCTTCTCGGCGCTCTCGGTCGTCTCGAGCCCGAGGAACTCGAGCGTGTGCCCGTCGACGGTGGCGACCTGGCCCTCCTCGAGGCGCAGCTCGGTCTCGGAGGCGTAGGACTGGGAGGCGGCGAGGGCGACGGCGATCATCACGACGCCGAGGTGGACGACCATCCCGCCGTTGGTGCGGCCCACGACGCCACGCCAGCCCTGCCGCCGGCTGGCGAGGACGACCTGGCGGAGGGCTGCGCCGCCGGCGAAGGCGCCGAGCCCGAAGGCGAGCACCGGCGCGATGCCCCGGGCGCCGGCCACGACGGTGGCGACCACGGTGAGCGTGGCGGCCACGGCCGGCCAGAAGAGGCGCACCCGCAGCAGCTCCTCGGACGCCTTGCGCCACGGCAGGACCGGCGCGATCGCCATGAGGAAGAGCATGAGCAGGCCGAGCGGCATGGTCATGCGGTTGAAGTACGGCACGCCCACGGAGAGCTGCTCGCCGTTGACCGCCTCGACCACGAGGGGGAACACGGTGCCGAGCAGCACCACGAAGGCGAAGGCGGCGAACAGCACGTTGTTGGCGAGGAACGAGCCTTCTCGCGACACCGGCGAGTCGATGCGCCCCGGCGCGCGGAGGCGGTCGCCCCGCCAGCCGATGAGCCCGACCGACACCACGACGATGACGGCGAAGAAGGTGAGCAGCCACGGACCGATGTGGGACTCGGTGAACGCGTGCACCGAGTCGATGACGCCGGACCGGGTGAGGAACGTGCCGAGGATGGTGAGGGCGAACGTGGCGCACAGCAGCGACAGGTTCCACACCCGCAGCATCCCGCGGCGCTCCTGCACCATCACCGAGTGCAGGTACGCCGTGCCGGTGAGCCAGGGCAGCAGCGAGGCGTTCTCGACCGGGTCCCAGGCCCAGTACCCGCCCCAGCCCAGCACCTCGTAGGACCACCAGGCGCCGAGCACGATGCCGAAGGTGAGGAAGCCCCAGGCGAACAGCGTCCAGCGGCGGGTGGCGAGCAGCCAGCCCTCACCGACCCGGCCCGTGACCAGCGCGGCGATGGCGAACGCGAACGGCACGGTGAACCCGACGTAGCCCAGGTAGAGCATCGGCGGGTGGAAGGCCATCAGGACGTGGTTCTGGAGCAGGGGGTTCGGTCCGGGCCCGTCGGTCGGCACCGGGCTGATGGTCTGGAACGGGTTGGCCGGCCCGAGCATGAGGCCGAAGAAGAACACGCCGACCACGAGCATCGTGAGCACCGCCCAGCCGACGAGGGGGTCGTGCAGCCGGTGGCGGAACTTGTGCGCGATGAGGGCGATGTAGCCGGCCAGGACCAGCGCCCACAGCAGGATCGACCCCTCGAGCGCCGCCCACATCGTGGCGACGTTGAACAGCGCCGGCGTGCGCGTGGACCCGTTGGCGGCGACGTACTCGAGGGAGAAGTCGCGCGTGATGAGCGCCCGCTCCATGGCGAACGTGGCGAGCACGGCACCGCCGAGCGCCATGAGCGCGTAGGTGCGACCGGAGCGGATCAGGGCGGGGCGCCCGCCGCGGAGCCCGACCGCCATGGTGACGGCGCCGGCGACGCACGCGATGAGGCCGAGGGTGACCCCGGCCGTTCCGAGTGCTGCGTTCATCGCCGGATCACTCCTGACCCGACCCCTCGCCCACGTAGTCGTCGGTGCGCTCGGGGTTCTCGGCCTCGTAGTCCTCGGAGTGCTTCACGAGGATGCGGTCGCTCTCGAACCAGTCGCCCTCCTGGCTCCAGCGGCCCTCGAGCACCACGGGGATGTCGGCCTGGAACAGCTCGGGCGGGTCGCCCTGGTGGACGACGTCGGCCTGCACGCCGCCGTACTCGACCTGGAAGCGGACCGTCGAGCCCTCGGGCTGCACGGACCCGGCGACGACAGAGCCCTGGAGCCGGAAGCGCCGGTCGCCGATGTCGTCGCGCTCGGCGACGGCCTCGTCGACGTTGCGGAAGAACACGGTGGCGTTGTTGAGGCCCTGGTAGGCGACGAACACGAGCACGACGACGAGCACGCCGAGCACGGCGAGCACCGCGTAGCGCTTGCCCCGGTCGCGCTCTCCGCCACCGACGGGCGGCGCCTGGCGGGGCGTGAGGTCGATGCCGTCGACGTCGTCGGTGTCCTCGAAGGGGGCGTGGGGATCGGTGGGGTCGACCGGCGTGGTCATGACCAGCGGCGCTCCTCGGGTGGCACGGCCCGCGAGAGCCGGCGGCCCCGGCGGATGACGGCGGCTGCGTACCCCCCGAGCAGCGCGATGGTGGCGACCCAGCCGGCGGCGACGTAGCCGGCGTCGGTCATGGCGAGCACGGCGGCGCTCATCGGGCACCTCCCACGGCGACCCCGGCGGAGGGGTCGGCGTCGGCCCGGCGCTCGGCGAGCGCGGCGTCGAGGTGGTGGCGCTCGGCGGCCCGCTCGAGCCAGCCGGTGCGGAACCGGTGCACGAGCAGCCAGGCGCACACGATGCCCATGACCACGAAGGACACGGCGAGCGTGAAGAGCATGTTGCCCTCGATCGACACGTCGATCTTCGAGACCGTGGCGTCCTGGTGCAGGCTCCGCCACCAGTCGACCGAGTAGTGGACGATGGCGGCGTTGGGCACGAGGAGCAGGCCGAGGACGGCGGCCATGCGGGAGCGGGACTCGGGCTCGGCCGGGTAGCGGCGCAGCGCCTGGTAGCCGAGCAGCAGCACGAACAGGATCGCCGTGGAGGTCAGCCGGGCGTCCCACACCCAGTAGACGCCCCACGTGGGCCGACCCCACACCGAGCCGGTGAACAGCCCGAGGGCGGTGAGCACGAGGGCGATCTCGGCGGCGGCCGCGGCCAGGGTGTCCCAGCCGTCGCTGCGCTTGCGCAGCCACATGAACGAGGCGAAGGCGCACACGAAGACGGCGACGTACATCCAGGTGACCGCCGGCACGTGCACGTACATGAGCCGGACGGCGTCCTTCTGCACCGCGTCGCGCGGGGAGGCGACGAGGCCGAGCCAGGCCACGAGCACGAGGCCGGCGGCGGAGAGGATGCCCAGCACCCGGGTGAGCGGCGAGGCCGTGCTCGTCGGGGCGGCGGGGGTGGTGGGAGTCACGTCTCCTCCAGGAGCGTGCCGAAGAACGTCATGCCGAGCATCGTGTAGAGGGCGGCGAAGACCGCGAGCAGCCCGCACCACGACCAGCCGTCACCGAGGCCGTTGCCGAGCGCCGCCTCCGACGCCCGGGTGGCCCCGAGCAGGACCGGTGCGAGGACCGGGAGCAGGAGCAGCGGCACCAGCGTGTCACGCACGGCCAGTCCCGCAGCAAGTACGCCGTAGAGCGTACCGGCGGCGGCGATGCCCACGGTCGCGGCCAGGCAGGTCGCCAGCAGCAGCAGCGGCCCCTCGAGGTCGGCCGAGTAGAGCACCACGACGCCGACGCCGAGCACCGCCTCGAGGACCAGCAGCTGCACGGCGATGGCCGCCGCCTTGCCGAGGAACCAGGCGGCCGGGTCGAGGCCGGTGAGCCGCATCGCCTCCCGCACGCCCGGAGCGCTCTCCAGGGCGAAGGCCCGCTGCACGGCGAGGAGGCCGGCGAAGAGGGTGGCCACCCAGTAGAGGCCGGCGGTGGCCCGGGTGAGGATGCCGCGGTCGGGGTCGAGCGCGAAGGCGAACAGCACGAGCACCAGCACCGCGAACGGGACCATCTGGCCGAGGCCGACGCGGGACCGCCACTCGATGCGCAGGTCCTTGCCGGCGACGAGCCGGGCGTCAGCCCACATGGCGCACCGCCCCGGGCCCGGTGATGGGCCGGTCGGCAACGGGCTCGTCGTCGCGGACGAGGCCGCCGGCGATGGTGACGATGCGGGTGGCGAGTCCCTCGGCGCGGTCGAGCTCGTGGCTGGCGAACAGGACGGTGGCGCCGACCCGCGCGGCGTCGCGCACGAGGTGGTCGACGAGGTCGCGGCCGGCCCGGTCGAGCCCGGCGTGGGGCTCGTCGAGCAGCCACAGCTCGGGGCGGCGGGCGAGCAGGGCGGCAAGCGCTGTGCGGCGGCGCTGGCCGGCGGACAGCCGGGCGGCGGGGACCGACGCGAGGCGGCCGTCGAGCTCGCAGCGGGCGAGGGCGGCCCGGGCGTCGCCCGGCGCGGCACCGGCGGCGCGGGCCCAGAACTGCACGTTGTCCTCGACGGTGAGGTCGGCGTAGAGGCCGTCCTGGTGGCTGAGCATCCCCACCCGGCGGCGCACCGCCCGGGGGCGGGCCACCAGGTCCTCCCCCAGCACCTCGACGCGGCCCTCGACGACGCGGGCGAGGCCGGCGCAGGTGCGCAGCAGCGTGGTCTTGCCGGCGCCGTTCGGTCCCCGGAGCAGCACGATCTCGCCGCGAGCGACCTCGAGGTCGACGCCGGCGAGTGCGGGGAAGCGGTCGAGCAGGACGACGGTGCCGGACATGCGCACCGCCGGGCCGACCGCGGGAGGGCGTGCATCGGCCACCGCTCAACGGTACCGACGCCCCGAGAACCGGACCAAGGCGCCCACCCCCTACGCTCCCCCACCGATGCGACTCGCGAAGGTGCTCAGCGGGATCGGCCGGGCGCTCATCTGGGCCGGCGTCATCGTGCTGCTCTTCGTGGCGTACCAGCTGTGGGGCACCGGCCTCGCCGAGGCCCGGGCGCAGGACGGCCTCGAGGACGACTTCGCCGCCCTGCTGTCGTCGACGACGACCACGTCGTCCACGACGTCGACGTCGACCACCTCCACCACCGGGTCCACGACCACCACCACGACGCCCGCTCCTCCACCACCACCCGCCGACGGCGAGGCCGTGGCCCGCATCGTCATCCCGAAGATCGGCGTGGACAAGATCGTCGTCCACGGCATCTCGCGGGACGACCTGAAGAAGGGGCCTGGCCACTACCCGGGCACGCCGCTGCCCGGCCAGCCCGGCAACGCCGCCATCGCCGGGCACCGCACCACCTACGGCGCCCCCTTCAACCGGGTGGACGAGCTGGCGCCGGGCGACGAGATCCTCGTCACCACCCTCCAGGGCGAGTTCCGCTACGAGGTCACCGGGCAGCAGATCGTGTCCCCGAGCGACGTCCACGTCGTCGACTACCAGGGCGACGACCGCCTCACCCTCACCGCCTGCCACCCGAAGTACTCCGCCCGCCAGCGCATCATCATCTTCGCCAAGCTGCTCGACGACCCGGCACCGGGGCACCCGCCGAAGGAGGCCGGGAACCCGATGGAGCTGCCCGACGAGCCCGACGACGAGGAGCCGGGCGCCGGCGCGCCCGAGCCCGGGCTGGAGGACCTGGACGGCGGCGAGACCCGCACCGCCGAGCCGGCCATCCGCTGGGGCGCCGTCACGGTGGCGGTGTGGGTGGCGTTCTACGTGCTGTCCCGGCGGTGGCGGCGCTGGCCGGCCTACCTGCTCGGCGCGCCGGTGTTCGGCGTGTGCCTCTTCATCTTCTTCGGCGCCTTCAGCGAGCTGCTGCCCTCCAACTTCTAGGCGGTCGCCGACTCCGGGCGCCTCCGAGCCTGCGGGTACCGTCCTGCCATGCCGAACCGCCGCTCGAGCGCCGCGCCCGCCGCGCTCGCCGCGGTCCTCGTCGTGGCGGCGGGCGCGTGCACCAGCTCGGGCGGCGAGGACGACGCAGCCGAAGCGCAGCCCACCGCGGTCGTCGAGGGCCCGGTGGCGGCGACCGCGGTGGTGCCCGGCGACTGCCTCAACGGCATCGTGCTCGGCGCATCGGAGCGGGCCGAGATCGACGCCGCCGAGGTCGTGTCCTGCGACCGCCCCCACGGCGTCGAGGTGTTCGCCACCTTCCGGCTCGCCCCAGACGCCTTCGAGGGCGTGGCCGCCGGCGAGTACCCGGGCCCCGCCCAGGTGGTGGCCGCCGCCGACGCCGGCTGCGCCGAGCGGATCGAGCAGCTGGTGGAGGAGCCCGACCGGTACGGCCTCATCGCCCTGTGGCCGTCGCCGGCGTCGTGGGCCTCCGGCGACCGGGCCGTGGCCTGCGCGGTGTTCGCCCCCGACGGCCGTCCCTTCGAGGGCCGCCAGCTCTGAGACCTCCCGGGCCTCAGCGCCCCTCGAAGCGGGGGTGGCGCTTCTCCTGGAACGCCCGGATGCCCTCCAGGCGGTCCTCGCTGGTCCACACCCGGTCGAAGGCCGCCTCGACGTCGGCGTCGCCGACCGTGCGGCCGGAGAGGCGGTCGAGGGCGAGCTTCTGGCCGGCGATCGACAGCGGCGCCAGCTCGGCGATGCGCGCCGCCCACTCGAGGGCGTCGTCCAGGTCGCCGGCCCGCTGCGCGAAGCCGGTGCGCAGGGCGGCGTCGGCGTCGAGGGTCTCGGCCGCCAGCAGCATGGCGCGGGCGTGGCCGTGCCCGGCCAGCAGGGCGAGCTTCTCGATGGTCCAGTGGTCGACCATGAGGCCCAGCTTCGAGGACGGGATGCCGAAGCGGGCGTAGGGCCCGACGACCCGGAGGTCGCAGGACAAGGCGAGCTGGGTGCCGGCACCCATGGCCGGGCCCTGCACGGCGGCGATGGTGCAGATGGGCAGGCCGCTCAGAGCGTCGAGGGTGGCGCGCACCACCGCGGCGGCCTCCTTGTCCTCGACGTGGGTCAGGTCGGCGCCGGCGCAGAAGGCCGGGCCGGCGCCGGCGAGCACGAGGACCCGGGCGTCGCCCACCTCGTCGCAGGCGGCGCGCAGGGCGGCGAGGTGCTCGGCGTCGACGGCGTTGCGGCGCTCGGGCCGGTCGATGGTGCACAGGAGCACGGCACCGCGGCGTTCGGTGGTGATCACGGCCGCATCTTGGCAGGCGCTCGCGCGGCGGCCGGCCACCGGCAGGCGCGCCCGGGGCGCTGGGTACCCTCCCGGCCGTGAACCTGCGGCTCGTCGCGCTCGCCGTCGCCCTCGCGGCGCTCCTCGCCCTCGGCGCGGGCTGCGGTGACGAGGTCACCGACGAGGAGCGCCGCGACGCGCTCGTCGACCGCCTCACCGACGACCTGCGCGCCGAGACGGACGGAGCGCTCGACGAGGAGGCCGCCCGGTGCGTGGCCGAGGGCCTGGCCGACACCGTGGGCGTCGACGGCTTCGACGCCGTGGTCGCCGCGGCGCGGAGCGACGACGACCCCGAGCTGCGCGACCAGGTCATCGACGTGTTCGGCGCCTGCGACGCGCTCGAGCCGCTCCTCGACCGGCCGAGCTGACGCGCCCGGGGGTCCCGGAGGCCGACGCGGCCCTTCGTTACCGTCGGTGCCGTGGTCCCCGTCGTCGTCGCCGCCGTGGTCGGCATCGCGGTCGGAGCCCTGCGCCGGCCCGTGGGCCGCCACCTGCCCGACCCGGTCGTGGTCGTGCCGTGGCTCGGCGTGCTGGCGGTGGCGGTGCAGGTGCCGCTCGGCTCGTTCAGCACGGTGGTCGCCGGCCCCCTCCTCGGGCTGTCGCTGTTCCTGCTCACGGGGTTCGCCCTGCTCAACCGCCGCCTCGTCGGCATGGGTGTGCTGGCGCTGGGCCTCGCCCTCAACGCGGCGGTGGTCCTGGTGAACGGGGCGATGCCGGTGCGGGCCACGGCGCTGGTCGACGCAGGTGTCGTGGCCGCCGACGAGCTGCGCGCGGTCGACCTGGGCGCCGGACGGCGCTTCGAGCGCACCGACGACTGGATGCCGGTGCTCGGCGACGTCCTGGCGGTCCGCCCGCCCGGGGCGGCGATGTCGATCGGCGACCTCGTGGTGCTGGTCGGGGTCGGCGTCGTGGCCGCCGACCTCGCCCGCTACGCCCGCCGCGGGCAGCCTTCAGGCGCGTCGGCGCTCGTGGTCGTGATCGGCGGCCTCGCCCGCCGGCTGCAGGACCGGTTCGCGCCGGAGGTGATCGGCGAGGACGGCGTCCACGGGCAACCGGTCGGGCTGGACGATGGCCTGCTGGACGGCGAGGTACTGCACCGTGGCGGGCACGTCGTGCACCCGGAAGACGGTCTCGGGCACGGCGGCGGCCACCGCGCCGACCGCCGCGAGCGTCCCGGCGTCCCGCTGCCGGGGCGTGGTGCCGGTGATGGCTCCGATGAAGTCCTTGCGCGACAGCGCGAGCAGCAGCGGGCGGCCGAGCTCGGCCATGCGACCGATGCCGTGGACCAGGTCGAGGGACTGCCGGGGCGTCTTCGCGAAGTCGACCCCCGGGTCGAACAGGACCTGCTGGCGTGACACGCCGGCCGCCTCCAGGCGGTCGAGCGTCCGGTGCCCGAAGTCGAGGACGTCCTCGACGACGTCGCCGTAGAGGTCGCGCTCGAGGATCTTCACCTTCGGCGGCCCGACGGTGTGCATCAGCACGAAGCCGGCATCCCACTCGGCGACCACCTCGGCGAGGGCCGGGTGGTGCAGGGCCGACACGTCGTTGATGACGTCGGCGCCGGCTCGCAGGCAGGCGTCGGCCACCGCCGGCTTGTAGGTGTCGATGGAGAGGAGCCCGTCGATGCCGGCGGCGCGGACGGCCTCGATGAGCGGCACGAGCCGGGCCGTCTCCTCCTCGACGGCCAGCTCCGGCGTCTTCGTGTTGGCCGACTGCCCGCCGAGGTCGACGAGGAGGGCGCCGGCGTCGAACTGGGCGCGCACCTGCTCGACCTGCTGGGCGACCGTGGTGGCTCCGTCGCCCGAGAACGACTCGGGGCTGGCGTTGACGATGCCCATGGCGGCGGGCGCGTCGACGACGACGGTGCGGCCTCGGGTGCGGAAGGTGGGATCCACGTCGGGAACCTATCGCCGCGAGCCGTGAGGCCCCGCCGCACGACTGGGGGGACGGAGCGCGCTCAGCGAGCGACGTTCACGCCGTGCCGGAGCGGTTGATGGCCGCCTCGTCGGTGCCGAGGTACGACTCGATGACGGCCGGGTGCGACAGCACCTCGTCGGGCGTGCCGGTGGCGATGATGGCGCCGGTCTCGAGGGCGATGAGCCGGTCGCAGATGCTGGACAGCAGCGGCATGTCGTGCTCGATGACGAGGATGGAGCACCCGGTGCGCTCGCGGACCCGCAGGAGCAGCGGCCCCAGGGCCTCGGTCTCCTTCTGGGCGACACCGCCGGAGGGCTCGTCGAGCATCAGCACCGACGGGCCCTGGGCGAGGATGCACGCCAGGTCGACGATGCGCCGGGAGCCGGTGGAGAGCTCGCCGGTGAGCTTCTCGCGGTAGGCGCCCAGGCCCATGAGGTCGACCAGCTCGTCGACCGACAGGGCGATGTCCATCTCGACCTCGTACGACGCCGGCAGGCCGAGCGTGGAGGCGATGACGTCGTGGTTGGCCAGGTGGCGCTCGCGGGCGACGGCGATGGTCTCGGCCACGGTGAGCGAGGGGTAGAGCCGGGCGTCCTGGAAGGACCGCCCGAGGCCGCCCTTGGCCCGCTCGTGCGGCAGCCACTCGGTGACGTCCATGCCGTGGATGCCGATGCGGCCGTCGTCGATCTTCAAGAACCCCGAGATGCAGTCCATCAGCGTGGTCTTGCCGGCGCCGTTGTGGCCGATGAGCCCCAAGATCTCGCCGTCGCGCAGGTCGAGGTCGACCTGGTCGACCGCCGTGATGCCGCCGAAGCGCTTCGTGATCCCGCGGCACTGGAGCACCGACCGGGCATCTTCGGCGATGGCGCTCTCCCGCTTCGGCGCCGCAGCGGACGCGGCGCCCTCGTCGTCGTCGGCGGCCTTCGAGCCGGCGATGAACACCGAGCGCAGGATGTCGGGGCGGTCGAGGAGCTCGCGGGTGGGCCCCGTGAAGCGGAACTCGCCCTTCTCCATGAACACGGCCCGCTCGGCGAGGTTGAGGGCGACGTTCACCGACTGCTCGACCACGATGATGGTGGTGCCCCGTCGGTGGATCTCGTCGACGACCTCGAGCAGCCGGCCCACGATGGTGGGCGCCAGGCCGAGCGACAGCTCGTCGATCATCAGCAGCTCGGGGCGGGTCATGAGGGCGCCGCCGAGGGCGAGCATCTGCTGCTCGCCGCCCGAGAGGTCGCCGGCCAGCTGGCCGGACCGCTCGTTGAGGATCGGGAACAGCTCGAGGACCTCGGCCTTGGCCTCCTTCACCCGCTGGGGGTCATCGCGGATGAGCCACGAGGCGAGGCGGAGGTTCTCGGCGACGGTGAGGGTCGGGAAGATGCCCTTGCCGCCCGGCATGAGGGCGGCGCCCTTGTGGGTGACCAGGTCGGCGGAGAGGCCGGTGATGTCCTCGCCGTTGAGCTCGACCGTGCCCGCCTTCGGGGCCTTCAGCCCGGAGATCGCCTTGAGCAGCGTGGACTTGCCGGCGCCGTTCGTGCCGAGCAGCGCCACGACCTCGCCCCGCTGCACCTCGAGGTCGACGCCGAAGAGGATCTGGACCGGCCCGTAGCTGACGTCGATGCCCCGGCAGCGCAGGATCGTGTCGGTCTGCGTGGCCGGCTCGTGGTGCGGCGCGTGGCCGTTCGCGGTGACGGGGTCGATGACGAGGGTCTCGTCACCGACGGGTCCGCGGCTGCGGGCCCGGAGCGGGGCCCGGCGGCGCACGGTGGTGCGGTCGCCGTCGCTGGTCATCGGGCACTCCCCACGAGCTCGTCGTCGTCTGCGGTGGTGGGTTCGGCGTCGACGCCGCCGAGGGCGCCGCGCAGGAGGTCTTCCTCCTCCTGCTTCTGCTGGCCCTCGTCGACCCGCTTGTCGGCCACGAGGGAGGGCACGAGGATGTCGTGCCGCTCGGCGATGCGGCGCAGCACGCGGTCGCGCACGTTGCTGGCCAGCTGGGCGAGCCCGCCCGGGAACACGAGCAGCACGACCAGCAGGCCGGCGCCGGACAGGAGGGGGCGGATGTCGCCGAGGGCGGTGATGGACGCCAGCCACTGGAACAGCAGCACGCCGCCGATGGCCCCGGAGATCGAGCTGAGCCCGCCGATGACCGCCGTCGAGAACACCTCCAGGCTCATCTCGGGGCTGTAGGTGCCCTGGGCGAGGCCGTGGAGGATGCCCACGTGCAGGCCGCCCGCGACGCCGGCGATGGTGCCGGCCACCAGGAACGCGGCGAGCTTGATGCGGGTGGTGGGCACGGAGGCCGAGTCGGCGGCTCGCTCGTTGTCGCGGGTGGCGATGATGACCCGGCCGGCGCGGGTGCCCCGGATGCTGCGGGCGGCGAGCACCGACAGCAGCAGGAACGCGAGGCACACCGCGTACATCGGGTAGCCCTCCTCGAGGTTCCAGCGCTCCCAGAGCACCGGCCGCACGACGTCGCCCGGGATGATCGAGGAGAAGTTGTCGCGGTTGAGCACGTAGCTGTTCAGGGCCACGGCGAAGGCCAGGGTGGTGACGGCGAGGAACAGCCCGCGGATGCGCAGGGCGGGGAGGCCGACCACGAGGGCGGTGACCGCCCCGGCGATGCCGGCGCCGAGCAGGACCAGGAAGTAGTCGATGTCGCCGCGCTGGAGCAGGTTGCCGGCGAGCAGGCCGCCGATGCCGGCGATGGCGAACTGGCCGAGGCTGATGTGGCCGCCCCAGCCGGTGAGGATCACGAGGGACACGGCGACCATGGCCCAGACCACGGCGATGGCCGCGAGGAGCTGGTTGGACGGACCCCACATGGTGGGCACGAAGACCATCGCCGCGAGCACCACGGTGTAGATGGCGGCCTTCGCGATGCGCACCTCGGGCAGGTGGCGCAGCTCGAGGGGCACCGGCTTGATGACGCCCTCGGAGCTGAACGCCGCGCTCTCGGAGTTCATGGCCCGGGACAGCGAGGCTCGCTGGAGCAGCAGGGCGATGAGGATCACCGCGAGGAAGAACATGGTGGTGATCGACGGGGTGCCGGTGCCGTTCCAGCGCACGAGCTGGTCGACCATGCCGAGGCCGATGCCGGCGGCGAACGCCATGGGCAGCGACTCGAGGCGGGCCACCACGGCGGCGGCGAGGGCGGGCAGGAGCACGGCCGGGCCGGCCGACACCACGGACGGCGACACGCCGGCGGACGGGGCCTGCAGCACGTAGGTGAGGGCGGCCAGGCCGCCGGCGATCATCCACACGATGCGGCCGAGCTTGTAGACGGGGATGCCGAGCAGCAGCGCCCGGTCCTCGTTCTCGGCGGCGGCCCGGATGGCCACGCCGGCGTCGGTGCGCAGCAGGAACCAGGCCAGGCCGGCGATGACGCCGGGGACCACGGCGATGATGAGGATCTCGTCGCCGGTCATCGTCTTCACGTCGAGCGTGAAGCGCAGGTCGAGGGGGATGGTGAACCCGCCGGCCAGCGAGATGAAGCCGATGGCCTTGTTGGCCAGCAGGCTCAGCACGCCGAAGATCTGGGCCAGGCCGATGGAGGCGACGGTGAGGATCAGCCGGCTGGACCCCTTGAACCGCCGGATGAGCAGCTCGGTGAGGAAGCCCACCGCCACGCCGATGACCACGGCGAGCACGAGCGCCGCGAAGAACGGCATCCCCTGCTCGAGGTGCAGGCCGAGCGCGAACGCCCCGGGCAGCGCGCCCATGGCGGCGTAGGAGAAGTTCACGAAGCGGTTCGTGCGGTAGATGAGGATGAGCCCCATGGCGAGCAGGGCCGTGGTGGTGCCCTGCACGGTGCCGATGAACAGCACGCCGTAGGGCGCCTTGCGCTGCAGGAAGTCGCCGGTGCCCGGCAGGTTGTACAGCAGGGCGTAGGCGAGCACCAGGCCGCCGCCGTAGACCACGGCCCGGGTGCGGGAGCTCAGCTCGTTCAGGGCGTCGAGCCCGGGGATGCGTTGGGCGACGGTGCTCATCAGCGCTGCTCCACCGGCGGGATCGCCGGGTCACCGGCCGGGATCTGGCCGGTCTCCCAGCGCTCGCCGCTGGTGCTGATGTAGGAGCCCTGCTTGCCGTTGTACGGCGAGACCGCGTTGATGTCGAAGTAGATCTCGCGCACGTCGTTGGCGGCCGTGCGGTCGCCCGGCCCGAACTTCCACATGCCCACCGGACCCGACCGGGCCGGGTAGTTGAACATGCCGTCGGAGAACGACTGCGGGGTGAGGTTGGGGCCGGCACCCTGCAGGCCGATGGCCAGCATGTACATCTGGTAGTAGATGAGGTCGACCGAGAAGGCCGGCTCCTCGTTGGGCCGCACCGTCTTGAACGCCTCGTAGGCGATCGTCTGGGTGGGGGGCACGAAGTCGGTGAGCGAAGACACGCCGAAGGCGTGCTGCGCGAACTGCGGCTCCCACAGCTGGCCCACGATGTCGGCGTCGGTGAGGGCGGTGCCGGCGATGATGAACTCGGGGTAGTACTGCTCGCGGTTGGCCACGCCGGACAGGAACACCGGCAGCACCGGGTCGCAGCCGCAGACCACGGTGGTGATGCCCTCGTTCTTGAGCTTCGGGATGATGTTGTTCGCCTGGCTCGACATGGTGGACAGGTCGAGCTGGTACTTCACGTTGAGGCCGGGGTCGTTGCCCGCCTCCTCGGTGATGCGCCGGGCGTTGTTCACCGACTCCTGGTACCAGGAGTTCTCCGGGGCGATGGTGGCGAACTTGCGGGGCTCGCCCTGCAGGTTGCCGCCGGCGTACTTGGCGGGCTTGCCGTGCAGGCGCTTGTTGCCGTACTCGGCGGCCAGCTCGGAGACCCGGGTGCCATCGGTGGCCAGCGACCAGGCGAAGGGCGCCCGCTGCTCGTGCCACTCGCGGGACAGGTACGGGGTGCCGAAGCCGATGACGCCGCGGGACGCCAGCGCACCGGCGTAGGGCTCGGAGGTGGCGGACAGGTCGGCGAAGGCGCCGATCTCCTCGGCGACCTTGGTGGCGTCGGCCTCGGCGCGGTCGCGGCCCTTGCCCAGCAGCTCGTTCGTGTTGGAGCCCTGGCCGTCGTAGAACTGGATCTGGATCTTGCGGCCGAAGAACTCGAAGCGCTGGTTGAAGTACTCGGCGAACGCGGAGATCGTGTTCTGGATGGTCTCGGGGGTGTCGGAGAGGCTGGCGCCGGCGAGCTCGGCCAGCGTCTGCTGGAAGCCCTTCTCGTTCAGCACCCGGTACGAGACGAGGATCGCGTCCTTGGTGACGCCCTTCGTGGTGGCGCCGCCGTTGTCGCCGCCGGCCCACGCCACGCACGGCGGGGAGTACGGATCGCCGGGGATCTGCTCCTGGCGGTCGGGGCAGGCCTGCACGCCCTGGACCGGGGCGATGCCGCTGCCCTGGCCGTCGGAGGCGACGCCGCCACCACCACCGCCGCCACCGGCCGCGGCGTCGCCACCGCCACCGCCGCCCGGCGTGGTGGACGGCGAGCCGGGCGTGGTGGTGCCGGTCGAGCCGTCGCTGAAGGAGCCGAAGCCCTCGCCGCCGTCAGGGGTGGTGGTGTCGCTGGAGGACACCTGGGTCTGCGGCGGCTTGGTGGGCACCAGCATCGCCATCAGGACGAGCATGGCGGCGAACACCGCCAGCGGGCCGTAGCCCCGCAGCAGCCGGCGGTTGACCGGGAACGACCCCTGCGGCGTGGGCTTGGGGGTGGGGGGCGCAGCCATCAGATGACCTCCATGAGGATGGACCGCTGCGCTTGGCGCATCTTGGCGCGATCGGCGGCGGCGAGTGCAGCGAGGAGAGCGAGACCGCCGAGGCCGACGCCCGCGAGGGCACCGCCCCGACTGCCGGAGAGGGGTTCGACGTCGGCGATGGCGCGCTCGTCGCCGGCGCCCTCGTCGGCGCCACCGGCGCCACCGTCGGACGACGCCACCGTGGTGGGCGTGGACAGCGAACCGGACGTGCCGGAGAGGCTGGGCGAGGACGTCGTCCCGCCGAGGGACGGGGAGCCCGCGCCGCCCTGGGAGAGCGGAGGCAGCGAGGGGGCGCCGCCGAGGCCGCCGAGGAACGACGTGCGCTCGATCGCCTTGGAGCTGGCGGTGACGCCGCCCAGCTCGACGCTGAGCGAGCCGGCGCCGGTGACGGAGCCGAGCACGATGTCGAGGACGGTGATGTAGGAGGCGTTGCCGCAGTCAGCCTCGATGAGGGCGTCGAAGACGCTCTCCCGCACCGGCTGGACGGCGTTGAAGATGGGGCCGATGACGCTCTCTCGCGCCGAGCTGGGGATGATGCTGATGCGCAGCGGCTCGACGAACTGGATTCCGGACTCCTTCTTCACCTCGGGCGGCGAGATGCGGAAGCCCAGCGGCTCGAGCGCGGCGTTGGCCTCGGCGAGCGGTGCGGCGGGGTTGTCCTCCGGGATCGGCAGCGCCTCGCCGCCGACCTCGATGCCACCGAGGGCGAAGGTGCCGGCGGTCTGCTCCTCGGGGGCGCTCGTGTAGGTGGCCTCCCAGCGGAGGCCCTTCAGCACGACCTGCCCGCCACCGAGGACGACCCGCTCGACCTCGGTGATGGCCCGGGCGACGCGGGCGCCGTCGACGATGCCGGACTCGGTGACGCTGTGGGTGGCGCCCAGCTGGAGGGCGGCGGGGTCGCCCGCCGCGGCGGTGGTGGCCACGGAGCGGGCGAACGGCGCGTCGCTGGCCTGGGCCCGCTTCTCGACGCCGTTCTCCGACTCGACCTTCTCCTCGCCGCTGCCCTCCTCGGTGGAGCGCACGACGAGCGGCTGGGGCTGGTCCTCCTTCGGGAAGGTGGGATCGCCGCCGTCGCAGCCCTCGCCCGCGAGGGTGGTGCCGATGACGCCGAGGTCGACCGAGCGGGACTCGGCGATGGCGACGGTGTTCTGGTGGCCGGCCAGGGCCATGCCGTAGGTGATGCCGAAGCTCAGCCTGCCGCTGCGCGGGTCGACCTTCACGCCCTGGGCGTAGGCGTTGCCGGTGCCCGGCTCGACGCCCTCCTGGCCCGACGCCGCCGGCGACGTGGCGAGGAGCCCACCAAGGGCGACGGCCCACACGGCTCCGACGGCAAGCGTCCGGCGGAACGCTCTCAGCTGCATGTGCACGAAGTCACTCCGGGTGCGTCCTGCGCAGGCTTCCGACCCCCATGGCCACCGCCTGCGAGCGGTTACTTCCGGTGACCTTCTTCGTGACCGATGACACGGAGTCCTGTCGAACGGCGTGAAAATCCTGGCGGCTGCCGTGTGCGACGATGGCGGGGTGACCGACCACACGGGCCCGGGCCCGGACGACCCCGTCCTCGCGAAGCGGCGGCGCATCGCCGGCCTCGTGGCGCTGGGCCAGCGGGTCGGCTACGCGCTGTTCGGCGTCGCGGTGGTGCTGTTCGTGGTGGGCCTCGTCGCCGGCTTCGGCGGAGCGGTCACCGGTGGCATCGTCGCTGCCATCGTGGTGGGCTCGCTCGTGCTCGCCCCGGCGATCGTGTTCGGCTACGCGGTCAAGGCCGCCGAGCGGGACGACCGGGAGCAGGGCCGCCCGACGTTGCGCTGAGGGGGACGGCTACCAGCCGCGCTCGCCCGCCCGCGGCGGGAGCACCTGCTGGAAGCGTCGCCGGCGGGCCTTGACGGCGAGGAGGTCCCCGGCGAGCCGGCGGGCCGGCACCGGGCGGATCGGCTGGGCCGGACGCCGGGTCGAGGCGCCGGGTGCGGTGTTGCGGCTGGACACGGCGAAGTGTTCGACCACGCAGCGTCGCACTCCTTCCCTCGCCCGCCGGAAACCGGCCGCACCCGGCACGATGTGCCGCGGGAGCCGAAACGGTGGTAGCCACGTCGCATGTCGTCTCGGCTCCCCGCGGCCCGTCGTCGGGAACAGCTGCTCGAGGTCGCCCTGCACGTGTTCGCCGAGCGCGGCTTCCACCAGACCTCGATGAACGACGTGGCCGACGCGGCGGGGGTCACCAAGCCCGTGCTGTACCAGCACTTCACCTCGAAGCGGGCGCTCTACCTGGAGCTGCTCGAGCTGGTGAGCAGCCGGCTGATGGCTGCGATCGACGAGGCGACGAGCACGGCGGCCGGCCCCCGCGAGCAGGTCGAGCGCGGCCTGCGCGCCTACTTCCGCTTCGTCGTCGACGCCAACGACGAGTACCGGCTGATGTTCGGCGGCGGCACCCGCCGCGACGTCGAGTTCGCCCAGGAGGCGGCGCGGCTCGAGCGGGGCATCGCCGAGGTCATCGCCGAGCTCATCACCGTGGCCGGCCTCGCCGACCACGAGCGGCTGCTGCTCGCGCACGGCATCGTCGGCCTCGCCGAGGGCGCCACCCGCCTCTGGCTCACCGACGCGGTCGACCTCGACCCCGACGAGGTGGCGGCCCGGGTGGCCGACCTGGCCTGGCGGGGCCTGCGGGGCATCCGCAGCGAGCCCGGATGAGCGAGCTGGCGCCCCGGGCCGCGGACGACATCGGCGTCGGACCGCACCCCGAGCCGTGGCCCGACGACCCCCGGCTCGACCCGGCGCTGCTGGCCGAGGGCGACCGCCGCAACGTGGTCGACCGCTACCGGTACTGGCGGGTCGAGGCCATCGTCGACGACCTCGACCGGCGCCGCCACCCGTTCCACGTGGCGGTCGAGAACCTCCAGCACGACCTGAACATCGGGTCGGTGGTCCGCAACGCCAACGCCTTCCTCGCCGAGGCCGTGCACATCGTGGGCCGGCGGCGCTGGAACCGGCGGGGTGCGATGGTCACCGACCGCTACCAGCACGTCCACCACCACCCCGACGTCGACGCGCTCGCCACCTGGGCGCAGGGCCGCGGCCTGCCGATCGTCGGCATCGACAACCTGCCCGGCAGCGTCCCGATCGAGGCGACCCCGCTGCCGCGCCGCTGCGTGCTCCTGTTCGGCCAGGAGGGCCCGGGGCTGTCCGACGCGGCGCGGGCGCACGCCGACCTCGTCTGCTCGATCACCATGTTCGGCTCGACCCGGTCGATCAACGCCGGCGTCGCCTCGGGCATCGCCATGCACGCGTGGATCCGCCAGCACGCCCTCGACGGGGACGCTCGGTGCTGATCCTGCTGCCCCCGTCGGAGGGGAAGGCCGTCGGCACGCGGGGCGCGCCCCTCGACCTCGACGCGCTCTCGTTCCCCGAGCTGAACGGGCTGCGCCGCAAGGTGGTCGACGCGCTCGTCGACGTGTCGGCCCGTCCCGACGCGCTCGAGGTCCTGGGTGCCCCGAAGGGCGCTGCGGACCGGGTGGCCGCCAACGTCGACCTCTGGGCGGCCCCCACGCTGCGAGCCGCGGACCTCTACACGGGGGTGCTGTACGACGCGCTCGACCTCGGTTCGCTCGATGCGACGGCGAAGCGGCGCGCCGCGCGACGACTCATCGTCGTGAGCGCCCTCTTCGGTGCCCTGCGCCCCGGCGACCGCGTCCCCTCCTACCGCCTGTCGATGGGCGTCGACCTGCCCGGCGTCGGCCCGCTCGCGCCGGCGTGGCGGGAGCCGCTCGACGGCGTGCTGCCCGCGGCCGCCGGCCGGGGCGTGGTGGTCGACCTCCGCTCCTCCACCTACGTCGCGGCGTGGAAGCCGGCCGGCCCGCTGGCCGAGCGCACCGTCGCCGTGCACGTCGTGCGCGACGGCCCGGGCGGCCGCACGGCGGTGAGCCACATGGCCAAGCACACCCGGGGGCTGGTGGCCCGGCGGCTGCTCACCTCCGGCGCCGACCCCCGTCGCCCCGAGGAGCTGGCCGAGGAGCTCGCCGCCGCGTTCTCGGTCACGATCGACGAGCCGAAGCCGGGGAGGCCCCGCCGGCTCGAGGTCGTCGAACCGACCTCCTGAACGGTTCTGGACGCGGATCCTGCGCAGATCGGCTGGTAGGAAGGCCCCGTGATGGACGGCGTCGACACGGTGGAGCCACTCGACCCCGCCCAGCGGGCCCGGGACCTGCAGCGCATGGCCGACGAGGTCTTCGACGTCGTCGTGATCGGCGGGGGCGTCACCGGGGCAGGGGTCGCCCTCGACGCGGCCACCCGGGGCCTGTCGGTGGCGCTCGTCGAGCAGCGCGACTTCGCCGCGGGCACGTCGAGCCGATCGTCGAAGCTGTTCCACGGCGGCCTGCGGTACCTCGAGCAGCTCGAGCTCGGCCTGGTCACCGAGGCCCTCCACGAGCGCAACCTCATGCTCAACCGCCTGTGCCCGCACCTGGCCCGGCCGGTGCGGTTCGTGTACCCGCTCACCCACCACGTGTGGGAGCGCGCCTACGTGGGCGCGGGCATCGCGCTCTACGACGTGCTCGCCGCCTTCGGTGACAACCCGCTCCCCCGCCACCGCCACCTCTCGGCGCGAGGGGCTCGGCGGCTGGTGCCGTCGCTGCGCGCCGACGCGATCGCCGGCGCCATCGCCTACTCCGACGCCCAGGTCGACGACGCCCGCCACACGGTGGCCCTGGTGCGCACCGCCCACCACCACGGCGCGGCCGTGGCCGCCTCGGCGCAGGTGGTGGGCCTCGAGCGCGACGGCGACCGGGTCGTCGGCGTGCGGGTGCGCGACGTCGAGCGCGACGACGAGCTCACGGTCCGGGCGCGCCAGACGGTGAACGCCACCGGCGTGTGGACCGACCAGATCCAGGACATGGCCGGCGGGGCCGCGCTGCGTGTGCGCGCGTCCAAGGGCGTGCACCTCGTGGTGCCCCGCGACCGCATCCGAGCCGACGCCGGGCTCATCTGCCGCACGCCCACGTCGGTGCTGTTCGTCATCCCGTGGGGCGACTTCTGGCTGGTGGGCACCACCGACACCGACTGGACCCTCGACCTCGCCCACCCGGCGGCCAGCGCCGCCGACCTCGACTACCTGCTCGGCCAGGCCAACCGCTGGCTCGACCCGCCGCTCACCCACGCCGACATCGTGGGCGTCTACGCCGGGCTCCGCCCCCTGCTGCACGGCGAGTCGGACTCGACGTCCAAGCTCAGCCGGGAGCACGCGGTCTCCACCGTGGCTCCCGGGCTGCTGTCGGTGGCCGGGGGCAAGTACACGACGTACCGGGTGATGGCGGCCGATGCGGTCGACGCGGCCGTGGCGGCGGCCGGGCTCGACGCGCCCGCCTCGTGCACCGACGAGGTCCCTCTGGTGGGCGCCACGGGCTGGGAGGCCATGCGGAACCGCCGTCACCAGCTCGCCGGCGCCTCGGGCCTGCCGGTCGAGCGCGTCGAGCGGCTCCTCGACCGCTACGGCGCCGAGGTGCCGCTGCTGCTCGACCTCATCGCCGCCGACCCCGCCCTCGGCCGCTGCCTGCCGGGCACCGACGACTACCTGGGCGTCGAGGTCCGCTTCGCCGTGTCCCACGAGGGCGCGCTCCACCTCAACGACGTGCTCACCCGCCGCACCCGCCTCTCGATCGAGACGCCCGACCGCGGCGTGGCCGCCGCCCCGGTGGCGGCGGGGATCATGGCGGACGTGCTCGGCTGGGACGACGCGACCGTCGCCCGCGAGGTCGACAGCTACGCCAAGCGGGTCGAGGCCGAGCGCGAGAGCCAGCAGGCGGTCGACGACCGCACCGCCGACGCGCGGCGCCTCGGAGCCGAGGACGTCCGGCGCGGCCTCGACTGAGGAGCGGTCAGGCCGCCTCGACGATGCCCTTCAGCGCCGGCCAGGCCGCGGCGAAGCCGGCGTGCACCGGGAGCTGGTCGACCTCCTCTGGCCGGAACCAGCCGACGGCGTCGGTCTCGAAGTTCGCGCTGATGCCGAACCGCTCCTCGACCTCGACCACGACCGTCGTGTAGGCCCAGTCGTCCGCGGGCGCGAAGACGTACTCGCCGATGAACCGGTGCGCCGGGATCTCGCCGACCTCCTCGGCGGCCTCGCGGAGCGCGCCCTGCTCGGGCGTCTCGCCCTCGTCGAGCGCGCCGCCGGACACCGACCAGGTGCCGCCCTCGTGCGCCCACTGCGAGCGCTTCTGGAGCAGCACCCGCCAGCCGTCGGCCTCGCGGTGCACGAACAGCACCCCGGCGGCGCCGTAGCGCCCCCACCGGACGTGGCCGTCGCTGCAGCGGACGAAGCCGTCGCCGCTGCCCGGCGCGGGAGAGCGCCGCATCACGCGGCCGGGCCCGCGCCGTCGAAGCCCTCGGGGTTCTCGCGCTGCCAGCGCCAGTGGTCGCGGCACATGTCGTCGAGGTCGCGTGTTGCCCGCCAGCCGAGCAGCTCGGTGGCGAGCGTCGTGTCGGCGTACACGCACGGGGCGTCGCCCGGCCGCCGACCGACGACCTCGTAGGGGATGTCCCGCCCCACCGCCCGGCCGGCGGCGGCCACCACCTCCAGCACCGAAGACCCGGTGCCGGTGCCGACGTTCACCGCACGGCACCCCTCCACGCGGTCGAGCGCGTCGAGCGCCGCGAGGTGGGCGTCGGCCAGGTCGACCACGTGGATGTAGTCGCGGATGCAGGTGCCGTCGGGCGTGTCGTAGTCGTCGCCGAAGACCTGCAGCCGCTCGCGGCGGCCCACGGCGACCTGCATGGTGAACGGCATGAGGTTGTTCGGGACGCCGCGGGGGTCCTCGCCGATGCGCCCGCTGGGGTGGGCGCCCACGGGGTTGAAGTACCGGAGCAGGATCGTGCGCCACGGCTCGTGGCCGGGCAGCGCGCCGGCCGCGGCGACGTCGCCCAGGAGCTGCTCGATGAAGAGCTTCGTGCGGCCGTACGGGTTGATGGCGCCCACCGGCGCCGACTCGGTGATCGGAACCTCGTCGGGATCGCCGTACACGGTGCAGCTCGACGAGAAGACGAGGTCGCGCACGCCGGCGGCCTCCATGGCCTTCACCAGGTTGGTGGTGCCGACCAGGTTGTGGTCGTAGTACGCCAGCGGCTCCTCGACCGACTCGCCCACGGCCTTGCGACCGGCGAAGTGGATGACGCTGCCGACGGGGTCGTCCTGCAGCAGCTGCCCGATCGCCTCGCCGTCGCGCAGGTCGAGGCGGTGGAACGTGAGCCGGTCGTCGGCGGCGCCGAGGCCGGCGAGCTCGCGCACCCGGTCGACGGCGACCGGCGAGGCGTTGTCGAGGTTGTCGACGACGACCACGCGGGCGCCCGCCTCGAGGAGCTGCACGCACGTGTGCGAGCCGATGTAGCCGGCCCCGCCGGTGACGAGGACGGTTCCGGAGGTCAGCGACATGGCCGCCGAGACTAGGAGGCGAGCGCTCCCTGCAGGCGCGAGCGGACGAGCAGCAGCACGAGCAGGGCGCCGGCCGCCCCGGTGAGCAGGAAGTGGGCGGGACCGAAGCCGTCGCGCACGCCGGTGACCCCGAGCCAGGCCAGCACCATGCCGACGAACGGGCTCAGCCCGAGCACGCGGCGGGCGCTGTAGGGCATCCGGCCCCGCGCCACCTGGGCGAACTCCAGGCCGGCGGCGATGGTGAGCGCCAGCACCAGCCCGAGGTCACCGGCCTGGAGGTCGTCGCGCCACGGCGAGAGCAGCAGCACGACGGCGGGCACGAACCCCACGAACATCGCCAGGCACCGACGGCACACGTGGGTGCGGCCGACGAGCACGCACCGGTCGGCCTCCCGGGCGTCGTGGTGCGAGAGCCACACCGGTCGGAGCGGGGAATCGGTCACACCGGCACCATCGGCACCCTGCCCGCTCCCCTGAAGCGTTCTGGTGGTCGGGGTCAGCCGAGCTTGTCGTGGAGGAAGGCGGTGACCTGCGGCCAGATCTCCGCCACCTTGTCGGGGTCGGTGGTGCCGAGGGCGTTGTGGGGCGCCATGAAGGCGTGGCCGGTGCCCTCGTGGACCGTGATCGACACGTCCTTGCCGAGGCCCCGCAGGTGCTCCTCGAGCGCCCGGGCCTGGTCGGGCGGGAAGAAGTCGTCGTGCTCGGCCATGTGGCCCTGGATCGACGCCTCGATGCGGGACAGGTCGGCGGGGCCGTCCTCGATGGGCGGGAACCCGTAGAACGGCACGGCGGCGGTGACCTTGTCCGGCCGCTCGGCCGCCAGCACGAACGTGAGCATGCCCCCCATGCAGAACCCGACCACGCCGATGCCGGCGCCGGTGGTGGCCTCGTGGTCGGCCAGGAAGTCGACCGCGCCGCTCATGTCGCGGGCCGCCCGGTCGATGGGCAGCTTCTGCATCAGCTCGCCGGCCTTGTCCATCTCGTCGTGGGCGGCCAGCTCGCCGTGGTACAGGTCGGGGGCGAGGGCGACGAAGCCGGCGGCGGCCAGCCGGTCGGCCATCTCCTTGGTGCCCGAATCCAGGCCCCACCACTCCTGGACGACGATGACGCCGGGACCGGTGCCGCCCTCGGGGCGCACCAGGTACCCCCTCGCCGTGTTGCCGTTGCTCGCGAACTCGACCATCTCTGCCATGCGCCGGAACCTACCGTTCGTGCTCCGGGGCGCGCGGGCGTCGCCGGTCGACCGCCAGGAGGCACCGTTGCAGATCGCCGTCGCCCTGTTCCCCCGGGTCACCGCCCTCGACGCCGTCGGGCCCTACGAGGTGCTGCAGCGCCTGCCCGACGCCACCGTCACCTTCGTGGGCGCCGAGCGCGGCGAGGTCCGGACCGAGAACGGGTTCCTGGGCCTCACCGTCGACACCACCTTCGACGAGGTCTCCTCCCCGGACGTGGTGGTCGTGCCGGGCGGCATCGGCACCCGTCCCCTGCTGGAGGAGCCCCAGCCCATCCTCGACTGGCTGCGCGCCGTGCACCCCGGCACCCGCTACACCACCTCGGTCTGCACGGGCGCCCTGGTCCTGGCCGCCGCCGGCCTGCTCGACGGCCTGACCGCCACCACCCACTGGGCCAACTACGACCTGCTCGGGCGGCTCGGCGCCGAGCCCACCGCGCAGCGGGTCGTCGAGCACCTCGACCGGCGCATCATCACCGCGGCGGGGGTGTCGTCGGGCATCGACATGGCCCTGCGCCTGGCCGAGCTGCTGGTCGACGCCGACGCCGCCCGGGCGATGCAGCTGATGATCGAGTACGACCCCCAGCCCCCGTTCGACGCAGGCAGCGTCGACAAGGCCGGAGAGGCCGTGGTGCTCCGGGCGGCGGAGTACGCCCGCCTGAAGGCCTGAGGCAGCAGCGTCAGCCGGCGCCGTTGCCGGTGCGCTCGGGCGGCGACACCACGACCACGATCGTGGCGCCGCAGCGGCGCAGCAGGCGCTCGACCGTGTGGCCGAGGAACAGCTCGCCGTCGACGTCCTGGCGGGTGGCGCCCACGATGACCAGGTCGGTGTCGTGGAGGTCGGCGAGCTCGAGGATGCCGGCGGCCGTGGACTCGGCCTCCGTCATCGCCACGACGGCACGGGCGCCCACCTTCGTCGCCCGGTTCGCGGCGTCGTCGAGCAGGCTCTGGCCGGCGGTGTGGGTGCTGTCGCTGCTGCGGGTCAGCACCTCGGACGCCGGCCAGAGGCGTCGGTTCGCCCGGTGCCCGTCGGCTGCGTCGTGGTGGACCACGTGGGTGAGGATGGCCTCGGTGCCGATGGTGGCGCTGATGGCGAGGCCCACCTCCTGCGCCGCCACCGACGAGGCGGACCCGGTGACCGGGATGAGGACCCGGCCGTACGCCGGTGGCAGGCGGCTGTGCACGTCGAGGCCGCGCCGCACGATGACCACCGGCACGGGGCTGCGCAGGGCGAGCTCCTCGGCGAGGGACGACATCGTCCGGTCGCCGTGGGCGGGGGCCGACGTGCCCACCACCGCGGTGCCGTAGCCGAGCCGGACCTCCTCGAGCAGGGCGTCGACGGGGTCGTCGTCGGTGAGCAGGCGGTGCTCGACGGGGCGGAGGTGGAGCACGTCCTCGAGGACCCGGAGGTTCGGCGCGCCGCCATGGGCGTCCACCGTCACCAGCGACACGCCCACCTCCTTCGGCCAGGCGAGGTCGACGACCTGGGCCGCCATGATCGAGTTCATGCCGCCCTGGGTGGCGAGGAGCACCCGCTCGTTGCGGACCACGATGTTCGAGGCCAGGGTCTCCTCGCGCAGGAGGCGCTCCTGCTCCTCGTCGGTGCCGGCCCAGCCGGCGAGGACCCGGCGCAGCAGCGGCGGCGCCGCCATCGACGTGGCGAGGGCCATCAGCACGACCACGGTGTACGACGCCTGGTTCAGCACGCCGAGCGACAAGCCCACCGTGGCGATCACGATCTCCATGGCGCCCCGGGCGTTGAGGCCGACGCCGAGCGCCGCCCCCTCACGGCCGGGGAGCGAGGCGATCCGGGCCGCGACGACGGACCCGATGAACTTGGCGAAGCTCGCCGCCAGCACGACGATGACCGCCCACAGCAGCACCTCGGGGTCGCCGAGCAGGCCCAGGTCGACCCGCAGACCGGCGGTGGCGAAGAACACCGGGGCCAGGAACGTGGACGTCATCGTCTCGACCGGCTCGATGATGCGGTGGTCGCGAAGGCGGCTCCGACCGAGGAGGATGCCGGCCACGAACGCACCCAGGACGGCCTCGACGCCGAGCCACTGCGTGATGGCCCCGGCGCCCAGGGCGAAGAGCAGCACCGCTCCGGTGGAGGCGTGCACCGGGGCGCGCTGCACGCGGAGGTGGCGCAGGACGCCGTCCAGGAGGCGCTGGCCGAGCGTGAACGCCACCGCGAAGAAGACCGCGAGGCCGGCCAGCGTGGTGACGATGGAGCCGATCTCGATCGAGCCGGCCTGGGCGAGGCCGGCGACGACGCCGAGCACCACCCAGCCGACCACGTCGTTGGCCATCCCGCAGGCGAGGGTGAGCTGGCCGAAGTCCCGCCGCATGAACCCCATGTCGCTGAGGATCTTGGCGATCACCGGCAGCGACGAGATCGACAGCGCGGCGGCGAGGAACAGCGCGAACACCGTGCGGTCGTGGGAGCTCCCCAGGAACAGCGACGGCATGGTCAACCCGACCAGCAGGCCGAACGCCATCGGGACGACGAGGCTGCCGGTCGACACGATGCCGGCCGCTCGGCCGAGGCGGCGGATGAGCGCGAGATCCGTCTCGTAGCCCGTCACCACCAGCAGGAACACCACCCCCAGCCAGGCGACCGTGAAGAGCATCGCGGTCTGCACGTCGTCGGGCGGGAACAGCCAGTCGAAGACGTCGGGGGCGAGGCGACCGAGGACGGAGGGGCCGAGCACGATGCCGGCTGCCAGCTCGCCGATGACGGCCGGCTGCCCGAGGCGGCGGGCGAGCGCACCGAAGCCCCGCGCGAGCGCAACGACCACGACGATGCCCACCCAGAACACGAGGAGCTCGTGCTCCTCCGGTGGATGCAGGTTCACTCGGTCGGCTCCGGGATCGGGGACGTGGGGAGAGGTCGGGCGGGCCGGCCGTCAGAGACTATTGGCGCCTGCCCCGATCGAGGGGCCGCCTGCCAGACTCCCGACCATGCCCGGCACGGCGCCGCCCCAGAACGCGCAGCTGCTGGTCGTCGAGGACGACGAGCGCATCCGGGCCTCCCTGCGCCTCGCGCTGCGCGACGAGGGGTACGCCGTCCACGGCGTGGCCGACGCCAGCAGCGCCCTCACCCACCTGGCCGGGAGCGATCCCGACCTGATCCTGCTCGACGTGCTGCTCCCCGGCATGGACGGCCTCGACCTGTGCCGCACCATCCGGCGCTCGAGCGCCGTGCCCATCATCATGCTCACCGCGCGGGACGACTCCCACGACGTCGTGGCCGGCCTCGAGGCAGGCGCCGACGACTACGTCACCAAGCCGTACAACGTGAAGGAGCTCGCCGCCCGCATCCGGTCGCTGCTCCGTCGGTCGCAGGGCCTGCTCGAGGACACGTCCGGCCAGGCGCGCCAGCTGGGCGACCTCGAGGTCCGGCTCGCCGAGGGGGTGGTGCGCCGGCACGGGGTCGACGTCGGCCTCACCCGCACCGAGCTCCGCCTGCTCTCGGAGCTGCTCGCCCACGAGCGCAAGGTGCTCTCCCGCGACCAGCTGCTCGAGCGGGTCTGGGGCTACGACTACTACGGCGACGTCCGGGTGGTCGACGCCCACATCCGACGCCTGCGGTCCAAGATCGAGGACGACCCGGCCGAGCCACGGCTCGTGCTGACGGTCCGGGGGCTGGGCTACAAGCTCGATCCCGGTGGCTGATCCCGCGCCCTCGGCCAGCCCGTCGCGGTTCCCCCGGCGGCTCCGCAACCGCATCGTGGTGCGCATCGGCCTGCTGGTCGCCGGTCTGGCGGTGGCCGTCGGCCTCAGCACGTACGCGATCGTCAGCGACACCCTCGAGCGCGAGAAGGAGCGCAGCGCCGAGGAGCAGTTCCGCAGCAACGCGTCGGCGCTCGACGCCGCCCTCGGCACCGGCGCCGACGTCGATCCGCTCGCGGTGCTCACGTCGCTGCGGCCGGAGGTGCGCGCCGGCGAGCTGCTGTGGGCGCACGGTCGGTGGTTCGCCGCCTCCTCGCAGCTGCGCCCCGAGGACCTCCCCGCCGCGCTGGTCGGTGCCGTGCAGGCCGGGGAACCGGCATCGGCCCGCTTCGAGTCGACCAGCGGACCGCTGCTCGCCTTCGGCGCCCCGCTGGACGGCGGGCGGCGCTACTTCGAGGTCTTCGACCTGCAGGAGCTCGAGGACACCCTCGGCACGCTGCGCCGGGCCCTCGCGGCCTCCGGCCTGCTGGCCACGCTCGCCGCCGTGGCCGTGGCGTGGCTCATCGCGCGACGGGTCACCGCGCCCCTGGAGGGCGTGGCGAACGCGGCGACCCGCATCGCCTCCGGCGACCTCGACGTGCGGATGGCCGGCTCCGACGACCGCGACCTCGGCCGCATCGCCGCGTCGTTCAACCGGATGGCCGACACCCTCCAGGCCCGTCTCGCCCGCGAGTCGCGCTTCGCCGCCGACGTGAGCCACGAGCTCCGGTCGCCGATGACCACGCTGGTCAACGCCGCCACCGTGCTGCAGCGCCGCCGGCACGAGCTGTCGGGCGACGGCCAGGAGGCGCTCGACCTGCTGGTGGGCGACGTCGAGCGGTTCGAGCGGATCATCGCCGACCTCACCGAGATGTCGAAGCACGACGCCGGCACGATCCGACCGGAGCGGGAGGTGCTGCCCGCCGCCGCCGTGCGCGACGCGATCCGTCGCATCTCGGGTTCCGTCCCCGTGGAGGTGCACGACGGCGCCGAGGGAGCGCTGGTCCTCGTCGACCTGCAGCTGCTCGAGCGGGTGCTCCACACGGTGCTCGAGAACGCGGATGCCTACGCCGGCGGGGCGTGCGCCATCCACGTGGACGCCGACGAAGCGTCGGTGCTCGTGCACGTCGACGACGAGGGACCGGGCGTGCCGGTCGACGAGCGGGAGCGCATCTTCGAGCGCTTCGCCCGCGGGGTGCACGGCGAGCGGCGCACCACGGCAGACGGCAGCGGCCTCGGGCTGTCGCTGGCGTCGGAGAACATGCGGGCGCTCGGCGGATCGGTCACGGTGGGCGACAACCCGGGCGGCACGGGGGCGCGGTTCACCCTCTCCCTCCCGCGCGCCGGGGCCTGAGCGGCGTCGTCACGGAGAACGCGCCCAGCGGGCGACAGATCGTCACGAACCGCTCCCAGCGTGGGCGTCCGACCAGCCACCCTCCACAGGACGCCCGCCCCGGCATGCCGCCAGCCACCGCACCCATGTCGATGACCGAGCTCGCCGACCCCGCGTCCGAACCGGCGCGCCTCGCCAGCGAACCCGTGCTCGTCGGCGGGGTGTTCTCCGTGTGGGTCCTGGCCGGCGTGGGCGTCGCGCTCGCCGCGACCCGGCTGGGACACGAGCGCCGGGTCTGGCTCGCGCTCGGCGTGGCCCTCGGCCCGCTCAGCCTCGCCTTCCTGCTGCTCCACCGCTCGCCCCGCCTCCGACCCGCACCCGTGGTGGTCGATCCGGGGCACCCGACCCCCGGCGAGGTGTCGGTGCTCGTCGCGCTGCTCGGCCGTCCGGAGGACGCCGCCGAGGCCGGCCCGCTGCTGCGCTCCCAGGGCGATCAGCTCGGGCAGGTGACCCTGTGCCGGTCGGTGGAGATCGAGGCCGTGACCGACCCGGACTGGGCCGACCGGCGCGAGGCCGCCGAGCGGGTCCTGCGCGACGGCGCCCTGTTCCTCGGCGGCGTGCGGCCCTCGCTCGTGCTCGTCCCCGGGCCTCCGGTCGAGGCCATCGCCCGGTACGCCACCCGCCACGACTTCGACCACGTGGTGGTCCTCGGCGACCACCACGTGCAGCGCTCGGTCATCAAGCACCCCCTGCTGCGACGCCGCCTCATGCTCGTCTCGTCGCGCGGCGAGGACCCCCGATGATCGCGGCGCTGCTGCTCCACCTCGCGGTGGGTCTCGGCATCCTCCTCGGCGCCCCGGCCCTGCGCCGCTGGTCCACGCCGCTCGCCATGCTGCCGCCGCTGGCCACCCTCGGCTTCGCCGCGTCCATCACCCCCGACGTGCTCGACGGCGAGCCCTGGACCACCAGCCTCAGCTGGGTGCCGGGGCTCGACCTGTCGATCGACCTGTTCGTCGACGGCCTCGGCCTGCTGATGATCTTCGTCGTCTCCGGCATCGGCCTCGCCATCGCGGCCTACTCCGGGTCGTACTTCGCGCCGTCGGCAACGTCGGCCCGCACGGCCGGCCTCCTCGTCCTCTTCGCCGGCGCCATGCTCGGGCTGGTGACGGCCGAGCACGTCGTCGTCCTCTACGTCAGCTGGGAGCTCACGTCGATCCTGTCGTGGCTGCTCATCGGCCAGCGCCACACCGACCCCGCGGCCCGGGCCGCCGCCACGCAGGCCCTGGTGATCACGGGCGCCGGCGGCCTCGCCATGCTCGGCGGTCTGGTGGTCCTCGCCCGGGAGGCCGGCACGTGGTCGCTGGTCGAGCTGCTCGCCGACCCGCCGGGCGGCGTCGCCGCGGGCACCGGCCTCGCCCTGGTGGTGCTCGGCATCGTCACCAAGTCGGCGCAGTACCCGTTCCACGCCTGGCTGCCCGGCGCCATGGTCGCGCCCACCCCGGTGAGCGCCTACCTGCACTCGGCCACGATGGTGAAGGCGGGCATCTACCTGGCGCTGCGCTTCGCGCCGGCGTTCGCCCACCTCGACGCCTGGCAGCCGGCGGTGCTGGCCATCGGCCTGGTGACGATGGTGGGCGGCGGTCTGCGTGCGGTCCGCCAGGACGACCTCAAGCTCCTGCTGGCCATGGGCACGGTCAGCCAGCTCGGGTTCCTGTTCGTCCTCACCGGCGTCGGCTTCGAGGACGCCACCATCGCAGGCGTCGCCCTCCTCGTGGCCCACGCGCTGTTCAAGGCCACGCTCTTCCTCGTGGTCGGCATCGTCGACCACCAGGCGCACACGCGCAGCCGCACCGAGCTGGCGTCGTTGCGGCTCGGCGAGGGGTGGGCGGCGGTCCGCGTGTGCGCCGTGGCCACCGCGGCCTCGATGGCCGGCATCCCCCTGCTCGCCGGCTTCATCGCCAAGGAGGAGGCCTACGACGCGTTCCTCCACCACGGCGGCGCCGTCGGCACGGTCGGCATCGTCGGCATCGTCGCCGGCTCGGTGCTGACGATGGCCTACAGCCTGCGCTTCGCCGCCGTGTTCTGGCGGCAGGCGCCCCACGACGCCACCCGGGTCCAGGCGCCGAACGCGGCGTTCGCGGCCCCGGTCTACGTGCTCACCGCGCTCACGGTCGCTGTCGGGCTCGTGCCCGCGGCGGTCGTCGGCGAGCTCGTCGATGCCGCCGCAGGTGGGCTCCTCGGCGTGGACGTGGGCTCGAAGCTCGCCCTCTGGCACGGCGTCAACAGCGCCCTGGTGCTGTCCGTGCTCACGCTCCTCGCAGGTGCCCTGCTCTGGCGGTTCGAGGAGCCGTTCGTGCGGGCCACCGCCCGGGTCGCGCCACCCATCGACGGCCAGCGCGGGTTCCAGCTCGTGCTCGACGGGCTGTTCGCCCTCGCCCGCGGCACCACCACCCGGATCCAGACCGGATCGCTCCCCCGGTACATCGCGGTCGTGCTCCTGGTCGTCGTGGGCGGCCCTGCGCTGGTGGCGGTGTCGACGCTGGCGCTGCCCGACCTGCCCGATCCCACGGACGCGCCGATCCCGCTGGTCCTCGCCGTCTTCATCCTCGGCGCGGCGCTGACCACGGCGGTCGTCCCCCGCCGGCTGGGCGCGGTCGTCGTGCTCGGGGCGGTGGGCTACGGGATGGCCGGGCTCTTCGTCGTGCAGGGTGCGCCTGACCTGGCGCTGACCCAGTTCGCCATCGAGACCCTGACGATCGTGGCGTTCGTCCTCGTGCTCCGCCAGCTGCCGGCCCGCTTCGGGCCGGCCGAGCGCCGGGCGGGCCGGGCCCGCCGCCTCGCCCTCGCCGGGGCGGTGGGTGCCGGCGTCTTCGTGCTCGTCCTCGCGGTGTCCGGCGAGAAGCCGTCGTCGCCCGCCGCCGACCTGGCCGTGGAGCAGGCCGAGCCCGAGGCCGGGGGCCGCAACATCGTCAACGTCGTGCTCGTCGACTTCCGGGGCCTCGACACGCTCGGGGAGATCTCCGTGCTGCTGGTGGCGGCCGTCGGCGTCACGACCCTCGCCCGGGTCGGCCGCCGCCCACCCCGCACCGGCGTGCCGCCCCTGCCCGAGCGCGACCCGCTCGACCCGGCCGCTGGATCGGCGCCGGCAGCCGAGGTGGCCCGGTGAAGCGCTCGGTCGTCGTCGACGTCACCGCCCGGCTGATCCTGCCGTCGGCGCTGGTCTTCGCCGTGCACCTGCTGCTCGTCGGCCACGATCGGCCTGGCGGCGGGTTCGTCGGCGGGCTGGTGGCCGGCGCTGCCGTGGCCCTCGTCTACGTGGCGGGCGGCATCGATGACGTGCGCCAGCTGGTGCCGCTGCGCCCGTGGACGATCCTCGGCAGCGGGCTGCTCCTCTCCGCCGGCGTGGCCACCGGGCCGCTGCTGCTCGGCGACGCCGTCCTCGACGGCTGGAAGCTCGCGGTCGACCTCGGGCCGCTCGGCAGCACCAAGCTCACCAGCGCCCTCGTGTTCGACATCGGGGTGGCCCTGGTGGTCATCGGGCTCGTGTTCATGGTGTTCGAGGCGTTCGGCGACGAGGAGGCACCCACCTACCGCGGGGAGGTGCCCGGCCCCGGGCCGGACCTCACCGACGCCGGGGCGTCGGAGGATCGGCGATGACGACCGTGTTCGCGCTCCTCGCCGCCGGCCTGTTCAGCACCGGCACGTACCTCGTGCTCCAGCGCGAGCTGACCCGGATGCTGCTCGGGCTGTCGCTGCTCAGCCACGGCGCCAACGTCGTCCTCCTCGTGGCGACGCGGCGAGCCGGCAGCCCGGCGTTCGCCGACGGCCGCGACGATCCGTCGACGTTCCTCGACCCGCTCCCCCAGGCCTTCGCGCTCACCGCCATCGTGATCACGTTCGGCGTCACCTGCTTCCTCCTGGCCCTCGCCTACCGCAGCTGGGTCTTGACCCGCGACGACACCGTCCAGGACGACCCGGAGGACGTGCGCGTGCGCGAGGAGCCGGGGCTCGACATCGAGTCGCCCCTCGACGGCACCTCGCCGCGGGAGGTGGCGGGCCGATGACCGAGATGACCCACTGGATCGCGCTGCCCGTCGTGGTGCCGCTGCTCGCCGCCGCCGCCTCGGTGGTGGTGGGTCGGTCGCGTGCCGCCCAGCGGGTGATCGGCATCGGCACCCTCGCCGGCCTCCTCGCCCTCGCGGTGCAGATGGTCGTGGAGACCGATCGCGAGGACGTGCTGGTCACGCAGGCCGGCGGGTGGGTCGCCCCGCTCGGCATCACCCTGACGGCCGACCGGCTCGCCGCGGTCATGCTGCTCGTGAGCATCGCGATGCTCCTCGTGGTGCTCGTGTTCGCCATCGGCCAGGGCGACGAGGAGCGGCGCCACGTCGGCTTCCACCCCGTGTACCTGACGTTGGTCGCCGGCGTGTCCCTCGCGTTCCTCACCGGCGACCTGTTCAACCTGTTCGTGGCCTTCGAGGTCATGCTCGTGTCGAGCTACGTGCTCCTCACCCTGGGCGGGCGGTTCGCGCAGGTGCGGGCCGGCACCACCTACGTGGTCATCAGCCTGCTGGCCTCGGTCCTGTTCCTCACCACGCTCGGCCTGCTGTACCGCGCCACCGGCACGGTGAACATGGGCGACCTGCCCGCCGCGCTCGGCGAGGTCGACCCCGCCCTCCGGCGCGTCCTGCTCCTGCTGTTCCTCGGGGTGTTCGGCATCAAGGCGGCGATCTTCCCGCTCTTCTTCTGGCTGCCCGACAGCTACCCGAACGCCCCCACCGCCGTCACCGCGGTCTTCGCCGGCCTGCTCACGAAGGTGGGCGTGTACGCCATGATCCGCATCCAGATGCTGATCGGCCCGGACGACACCGTCGTGGGCGGGCTCCTGCTCGCCATCGCCGGGCTGACGATGGTGGTCGGCGTGCTCGGCGCGCTCACCCAGCAGGAGATCAAGCGCATCCTGTCGTTCCACATCATCAGCCAGATCGGCTACATGGTGTTCGGGCTCGGCCTCCTGAGCGTCGCCGGCCTCGCCGCAGCGATCCTGTACATCGTCCACCACATCGTCGTGAAGACCACCCTGTTCCTGACCGGCGGCCTCGTGGAGCGGGCCGCCGGCACCGGGCACCTCGACCGCGTCGACGGCATGCTGCGCACCCGCCCGCTGGTGGGGATGCTGTTCCTGCTGCCGGCGCTGAGCCTCGCCGGCGTGCCGCCGTTCTCGGGCTTCGTCGCCAAGTTCGCCCTGGTCGACGCAGGTGTCGCCGGCTCGAGCTGGGCGGTGGTGGGCGTGAGCCTCCTGGTCAGCGTGCTCACGCTCGTGTCGATGAACAAGATCTGGGTCGGGGCCTTCCTGGGCGAGCCGTCCGAGAACGCCGTGGTGCACGACCGGTTGCCGGTGACGATGGTGCTGGCCACCGGCGCACTGGTCGTGGCCAGCATCGGCATCGCGCTCGGCGCCGGGCCGATCCAGGGCTTCGCCGAACGGGCCGCCGAGACGCTCCTCCCGGTGGCGGGCGCGACGCCGTGAGCTACGTCGGTCCCACGCTGTGGCTCACCGCCCTCTGGTTGGTGCTGTGGCGGAGCACGTCGCCCGGTGCGGTCGTGAGCGGGGTCGTCCTCGCCGTGGCGCTCACGTGGGCGGTGCGGCGCTCGAACGACCACGCCGAGCGCCACCGGGTCCGCCCGCTCGCCCTGCTGCGGTACTTCGCGCACATGGTGGTGGCGCTGGTGCGGTCGAACGTGGCGCTGGCCCGAGAGGTGCTCACGCCCACCGACTACACGCGCCCCGGCCTGCTCGAGGTGCGACTGCCCCGGTCCTCCGAGCTGGTGCTCACGATCGTCGCCAACAGCATCACGCTCACGCCGGGCACCATGACGCTGGCCGTCGACCCCGCAACGTCGACGCTGCGGATCCACGTGCTGCACCTGCGCGACGTCGACGCCGCTCGTGCCGAGGTCGAGGACCTGCACCGCCTCGTGAGCGCCGCCCTCGTGCACGTCCACCCCACCGCGACGGGGAGCCGGGCCCGATGATGACCCTCACCTTCGTCCTGCTCACCGCCGCCGCTGCGCTGTGCGGGTACCGGGCGGTCCGCGGGCCCTCCATCGTCGACCGGGTGGTGGCCGTGGACGGACTGGTCATCATCGCGATCGGGGCCATCGCCGCCGACGCCGTACGCCGGGGCGACGCCCGCTTCGCCGACGCCGCCATCCTGCTCGCCATCATCGCCTTCGTCGGCACCGGCATCGTCGCCCGGTTCATCGAGCGGCGGGGAGGCTGATCGTGGACCTCGTCTCCGATGTCCTGCTCGTCGTGGGCGCCGCCTGGTTCCTGCTCGCCGGGCTCGGCGTCGCCCGGCTCGGCGACACGCTGGCCCGCGTCCACGCCGCCACCAAGGCGACCACGCTCGGCATGGCGCTCGTCGTCCTCGGCGCCGCGCTGGAGGCGCCAGGGCCCGACGCCGTCAAGCTGCTGCTCGCCATCGCGCTCGTGGCGCTCACCAACCCGCTCGGTGGGCACCTGCTCGGCCGGGCGGTCGAGGAGAACCCGGGCACCGCCGAGGTGCGCATCGACGTGCGCGCCACCCTCGACGAGCCGTCGCCGCCGGCCGACGACGCCGAACCGCCACCCCACTGAGCTTCGCTGGTCGCAGATCGACCAGCGAACCGGTGGGAGCGCAGGGCGTGCCGGGGACCTTGGCCTCTGTGCCCTGCAGCGGCCCGGTCCTACGGTGGACCGTGCGCGAGGAGCGCGTGCACACCGCGGGAAGGAGCACGACATGCCCGCAACCATCCCCGTCGTCGACGCCGACGCCGCGAGGGCGTTCCTGCAGGCCGGCCGTCTCGCTGTGGTCGGCGCGTCCGACGCCAAGGAGAGCATGGGTCGCACCGTCTACACCGAGCTGCGGAGCCACGGCATCGACGCCGTTGCCGTCCACCGGACGGCCGCCACCGTGGCCGGTGACCCCTGCTACCCGTCGCTCGACGCCGTGCCCGGCGAGCTCGCCGGCGCCATCGTCATGGTCGGCGGCCCGGCCGCTGCCGAGGTCGTCCGCGAGGCCGCTGCCCGGGGCATCCCCCGGGTCTGGCTCTACTTCGGCTTCAGCAAGCCGGGGTCGGCGACGCCCGAGGCGCTCGCCGCCGCCGAGGAGCTCGGCCTCGAGGTCGTGCCCGGCGCGTGCCCGCTGATGTTCCTGGAGCCGACGGCGTTCATCCACCGGTTCCACCGGGGCATCCGGCGCATGCGGGGCCACGTCACCGCCGGCTGAGCATCCCGTCCCGGGACGCCCCACACGCCTCGGGCGGCGTGTGCCGCGGCACAGAACGCGCCGGTTAACGCACGTGCGTTAACGTCGGCCGCATGGCATGGGACTTCCGCACCGACCCCGACTACCAGGCCCAGCTCGACTGGGTGGACGAGTTCCTCCGAGAGGAGGTGGAGCCGCTCGACCTCGTGCTCGGCGACCCCTACGACAAGTCCGACGAGGCCGCCATGCAGATCGTGCGGCCCCTGCAGCAGCAGGTGAAGGACCGCGGCCTGTGGGCCGCCCACCTCGGGCCCGAGCTCGGCGGACAGGGCTACGGCCAGCTCAAGCTCGCGCTGCTCAACGAGCTCCTCGGCCGCTCCCGCTGGGCACCGTCGGTCTTCGGCTGCCAGGCCCCCGACTCGGGCAACGCCGAGATCCTCGCCCACTACGGCACCGAGGAGCAGAAGGCCAAGTACCTCCAGCCGCTGCTCGACGGGCAGATCTCCTCGTGCTACTCGATGACCGAGCCGCACGCCGGCGCCGACCCCACCCTGTTCACCACCCGCGCCGTGCGCGACGGAGACGAGTGGGTGATCAACGGCGAGAAGTGGTTCTCCTCCAACGCCCGCTTCGCGTCCTTCTTCATCGTCATGGCGGTCACCGACCCCGACGTGAGCGCCTACCAGGGCATGGGCATGTTCATCGTCCCGGCCGAGACGCCCGGCATCGAGATCATCCGCAACGTCGGCGTGGGCGGCGAGCAGCCCGGCCACGGCACCCACGGCTACATGCGGTACACCGACGTGCGCGTGCCGGCCGATCACGTGCTCGGCGGTCCCGGCCAGGCGTTCGCCATCGCCCAGACACGGCTCGGCGGCGGCCGCATCCACCACGCCATGCGCACCATCGCGCAGGTGCGCAAGGCCTTCGACATGATGTGCGAGCGGGCGCTCAGCCGCCAGACCCGCACCGGACCCCTGGCGTCGCTGGGCGTGGTGCAGGAGCAGATCGCCGACAGCTGGATCGAGATCGAGCAGTTCCGCCTGCTCGTGCTGCGCACCGCGTGGCTCATCGACGAGGAGAACGACTACAAGAAGGTGCGCAAGGACATCGCCGCCGTCAAGGTCGCGATGCCGAAGGTGTACCACGACGTCGTGCAGCGGGCGATGCACCTGCACGGCGCCCTGGGCGTGTCGAACGAGATGCCGTTCGTGTCGATGATGGTGGGCGCCGAGGTGATGGCCATCGCCGACGGCCCCACCGAGGTGCACAAGCTCACCATCGCCCGCCAGGTGCTCAAGGACCACCAGCCGGTCGACACGCTGTTCCCCTCCGCGCACATCCCCACCCGCCGGGAGGAGGCGCAGCGCAAGCTGGCCGACGTGCTCGAGCACGTGGTGGGCAACCAGTGACCGACCGCTTCGACCTGTCCGGGCGCGTGGCCGTGGTCACCGGCGGCAGCCGCGGCCTGGGCCGGGCGATGGTGCAGGCGTTCGCCGAGCACGGCGCCGACGTGGTCATCGCCAGCCGCAAGGCCGACGCGTGCGAGGCGGCCGCCGCGGAAATCGCAGCGTCCACCGGACGGCAGGCCGTCGGCGTCGGCTACCACGCCGCCAGCTGGGACGACGCCGGCCGACTGGCCGACCTCGTCTACGAGCGGTTCGGGCGCTGCGACGTCCTGGTCAACAACGCCGGCATGTCGCCCCTGTACGACTCGCTGCCGTCGGTCAGCGAGGAGCTGTTCGACAAGGTGCTGGCCGTGAACTTCAAGGGCCCGTTCCGCCTGTCCGCCCTGATCGGCGAGCGGATGGCGGCCGGCGACGGCGGGTCGATCATCAACGTCAGCTCGATCGCCGCGGTGCAGCCCACGCCGAACGAGCTCGTGTACGCGGGCGCCAAGGCCGCCCTCAACACCATGACCGTCGGCCTCGCCCGGGCCTACGGGCCGAAGGTGCGGTGCAACGTGATCATGCCGGGGCCGTTCCTCACCGACATCTCGAAGGCCTGGGACCTCGAGGCGTTCACGGAGACGGCGAAGCGCACGATCCCGCTGCAGCGCGGCGGTGAGCCCCACGAGGTCGTGGGCGCCGCGCTGTACCTGGCCAGCGACGCGTCGAGCTACACCACGGGCGCGGTCATCAAGATCGACGGCGGGGCGGCCTTCTCCCCGGCATGAGCGCCGACGCCCGACTCGCCATCGTCCGCGCCGCCGAGGGCCTCTTCGCCGCGCAGGGCATCGAGGCGCCGTCGCTGCGGGAGATCGCCCGCACTGCCGGCCAGGGCAACACGAACGCGGCGCAGTACCACTTCGGTGACCGGGACGGGGTGCTGCGGGCCGTGCTCGAGCGCCACGGCGCGGCCGTCGAGGCCCACCGCAGCGACATGCTCGACATGGTCGAGGCCACCGACCCGGTCGACCCCCGAGGGCTGTCGGCCGCGCTGGTCGTGCCGCTGGTGGCCGCCCTGTCCGACCCCGACGGCGGCGCCGCCTACCTGCAGGTGCTGGGCGAGGTCGTCGCCCGCCCGGTCCGGTTCTCGGCCACCCTCTCGGCGTACTGGCGCTCGCCCAGCATCGGGCGCTGGTCCCGACTGGTCGAACCGCTCCTGCCGCCGGAGGCCGTGGGCCGGCCGCTCCACCGGCGCTTCGCCGTCATCCGCTTCGTCCACGGCGAGCTGGCCAGCCGGGCGCGCGAGCGTGGTGGGCGGGGCGACCACCGGCTCTTCACCAGCCACCTGGTCGACCTCGTCACCGCGATGCTCGCTGCGCCGGTGACGCCGTGGACCGCCGACCTGATCCGACCCGAACCCCGAGGGGAGCAGCTGCGATGACCGACGAGATCGACTACCAGGTGGACGACCCGGTCGCCACCATCACGCTCAACCGACCGGCGACGCTGAACGCGCTGACCCACCCGATGCTCGCCGCGCTCCGCGAGGCCGTCGACGCCGCGGCGCGCGACCCCCGGGTCGTCGGCATCGTCGTCACCGGCGAGGGCCGCGGCTTCTGCTCCGGCCTCGACGCCTCCGTCCTCCAGCAGACGGCGACGAAGGGCTCGGCGTCCGCACCGGTGAACCGAGGCGTGCCCGGCCTGTTCACGTGGCTGCTCCAGGTGCCGAAGCCGGTGATCAGCGCGGTGAACGGCGTCGCCGCCGGCGGCGGCTTCGTGCTGGCCGTCATGTCCGACATCCGCATCGCGTCCACCGCTGCGTCCTTCACCTCGATCTTCTCCAAGCGCGGGCTGATCGCCGAGCACGGCACGACCTGGATCGTGCCGCGGCTCATCGGCACCGGCGCCGCGCTCGACCTGCTCTGGAGCTCGCGCCGCATCGACGCCGCCGAGGCCCACCGCATCGCGCTCGTGCAGCAGGTGGTGGAGCCCGACGACCTCCTCGCTGCGGCGCGCCGCTACGTCGTCGACCTGGCCGAGAACGTCTCGCCCGCCTCGCTCGCCGACACGAAGCGGCTCGTCTACGAGGGCTACGGCGTGCCGTACCCCGAGGCGCTCGAGGAGATCGACGCGGTGCAGTACGCCGCCCTCGACCGCCAGGACGCCAAGGAGGGCGCCGCCGCCCTCCTCGAGAAGCGGACGGCGTCGTTCCCGAGGCTCGGCGATGCCTGACTTCGAGACCATCCGCTACGAGGTCGCCGACGGCCTGGCCCGGCTGACGCTCGACCGTCCCGACGCCATGAACGGCATGACGAACCGCATGGTGCGCGAGGCGCACGAGGCGCTGCAGCTCGCCGCCGCCGACCGCAGCGTGCGCGTCCTCGTGCTCACGGGCGAGGGGCGGGCGTTCTGCCCCGGCGCCGACCTGAAGCACTTCTCCGGCGGCGGATCCGACGAGCGGCTCACGGCCCAGCAGTTCCAGGTGACGACGCTGCTCCACGAGATCCCGGCCGTCACCGTCGCCGCGATCAACGGCGCCTGCGCCGGCGCCGGCCTCGGTTGGGCGCTGGCGTGCGACCTGCGGGTCATGGGGGCCGGCGCCCGCCTCAACACCGCCTTCCTCGACGTCGCGGTGGCGGGCGACATGGCCATCCCGTGGTCGCTCCCCCGCATCGTCGGTGCGGGCCGGGCCCGAGACCTGTCGTTCCTGCCGCGGCGGGTCACCTCCGACGAGGCGCTGGCCATCGGGCTGGTGTCCCGGGTCTTCCCCGACGAGTCGTTCCGCGACGACGTCGAGGGCGTGCTCGCCACGCTGCTCGAGAAGTCGCCCACCGCGCTGCTCGCCCTCAAGCAGCACCACGTCCTCGCCGAACGGACCACCCTCGCCGACTTCGTCGAGGTGGAGTCCGAGCGGCACCTGCACATCGCCGGCGGCGAGCACGCCGCCGAGGCGTTCCGAGCCTTCGTCGAGAAGAGGAAGCCGAGGTTCTCATGACCTGGACCCGCCTGCGCCAGGTGGCGCTCGTCGCCCACGACCTCGACGCCGTGGTGGGCGACCTCCACGACGCCTTCGGACTCGAGGTCGCCTACCGCGACCCGGCCGTGGCCGCCTTCGGCCTGCGCAACGCCGTGCTGCCCATCGGGACCCAGTTCATCGAGGTCGTGTCGCCCACCCGGGAGGGCACGGCCGGCGGCCGCCAGCTCGAGCGGCTCGGCGGCGACGGCGGCTACATGGTGATCTGCCACACCGACGACCAGCCCCACCGCCGGGCGCGGGTCGACGAGCTGGGCGTGCGCGTCGCCTTCGAGGCCGAGGACCACGGCTACCGGATCATGCAGCTCCACCCCGCCGACACCGGCGGCTCGTTCCTGGAGATCGACTTCCAGCCCGGCGGCGAGGACCCCACCGGCCCGTGGATGCCGGCGGGACCCGACTGGCAGCGCGCCGTGCGCACCGACGTGGTCGACGGCATCACCGGGGTCACCGTGCAGTCGGTCGACCCGGCACGCACCGCCGCCCGGTGGGCGGAGATCCTCGAGCTGCCGGTGGTCGACGGCACGATCGAGCTCGACAACGCGACGGTCCGGTTCCTCGACGGCCCGGTCGACTCCCTCGTCGCCGTCACCGTGCGCGGGCCGGCGCCGGTCGAGGAGCGGGTCATCGGCGGCGTGCGGTTCTCCCCAGCCGACGCCTGAGCTCCCTCGTTCTGGGCCGCGTCACACGTCCTGTGGAGCGTCTGCCGCGGCCCGATTCGTGCGGGGCGGTCGTCGGTCACAGCGCGCCCTCCCGGGACCTTCGACCCTGGTCGCCGCGCAGCGGCGGGTGCTCGCGTCGGTCGCCATGTCCACCCCCTGCTCCGTCGCGGTCGTGGGCGGCGGGATCGCCGGGCTCGTCGCCGCCCGCCGCCTCGACCTCCTCGGCCACGACGTGTCGCTGCTCGAGGCCGCCGCACGGCTCGGCGGCCAGCTGCGCAGCGAGGCGGTGGGCGACGCGACGGTCGACGTCGGCGCCGAGGCGCTCCACCTCGCCGCACCCCAGATCCGCGCGCTCGTCGACGAGCTCGGGCTGGCCGACGAGCTGGTGCGCCCCGTGCGCAGCAGCACGTGGATCTGGAGCGCGAAGGGCCTGCGCCGCCTGCCCGACGGCGTCGGGCCCACCGGACCGAGCCGCATCGGCCCGCTGGTGACCGGCCGGGTGCTGTCGCCCCGTGGGCTCGCCCGAGCCGCCGCGGAGCCGCTCGTGCCCCGCACCCACATCGAGGGCGACGTCAGCGTCGGTTCGCTCCTGGCGTCGCGGTTCGGGACGCAGCTCACCGATCGCCTCGTCGATCCCCTCCTCGGGAGCCTCCACGCCGGCGACGTCCACGCCCTCAGCGCCCGGGCCGTGACCCCGGAGCTGGCCGCCACGGTCGAGCGCAGCCGTTCGCTGCTGCTCGCCCGCCGCCGCCTGCGCGGCATGCACCCGCCGTCGTTCGCCACGCTGGCCGACGGCCTCGGCGCCCTCGCTCCCCGCATCCTCCACGGCACGGCAGTGGACGTCCGCCTGCGGAGCGCCGTGCACGTCCTCCGGCGCGACGGCGACCGGTTCGAGGTCCTCGCCGCCGATGGGGCTCGACTGCGGGTCGACGCCGTCGTCCTCGCCGTGCCCGCCACCGCCGCGTCGCGCCTGCTCGCCGAGCTCGCCCCCGGGGCCGCCGCCACCCTCGCCGGCCTCCGCGCCGCGTCCGTGGCGACGGTGGTGGCCGCCTACCCGCGCGCGGCCATCGCCGAGGCGCCGGCGCTGCGGGCCACCGGGCTGCTCGTGCCGTCGTCCGCCGGGCGCCTGCTGAAGGCCGCCACCTTCCTCAGCAGCAAGTGGCCCCACCTGGCCCGGTCGGAGCGCCACCTCGTCCGCCTCTCCGCGGGCCGTGCCGGCGACGACCGGATCGACCACCTCGACGATGCCGAGCTCGTCGCCCGGCTCCACCGCGACCTCGCCGACGCCACCGGGATCCGGTCAGCACCTGACGCGGTCGCGATCCACCGGTGGCCCGGCGCGCTCGCCCAGCTCGAGGTCGGGCACCTCGAGCGCATGGCCGGCGTGCGGCACGCGCTCGCCGACCACCCCGGGCTCGCCCTCGCCGGCGCCCCCTACGACGGGCTCGGCGTGGCGGCGTGCGTGCGCTCGGCCGAGGCGGCAGCCCAGCAGCTCGACCGCTCCGCGTCCGACCGGCGGGTGCGCTGATGTCCGGGGCACCGATCCGGTCGCTGCGCCAGGACCTCGGCGAGCGGCCGTTCCTCGTCATCTGGGAGGTGACGCGGGCGTGCGAGCTGGTGTGCCGGCACTGCCGCGCCGACGCCGTCCCCCACCGCAGCCCGCTCGAGCTCGACACCGACGACGGTCGAGCCATGCTCGACGACCTCGCGGACCTCGGCTCGCCCCGTCCGATCGTCGTCCTCACCGGCGGCGACCCGTTCCAGCGGCCCGACCTCGCCGACCTGGTGGCCCACGGCACGAGCCGGAACCTCACCATGGCGCTGTCCCCCTCGGTGACGCCCCGGCTCACACCCGCCGTGCTCCGCGAGCTGCGGGATGCCGGCGCCAAGGCGGTGTCGCTCTCGCTCGACGGCGCCACCGCCTCCACCCACGACGGGTTCCGCCGGGTCGCGGGGGTCTTCGACCAGACGTTGGTCGCGGCCCGCGCCGTGCGCGAGCTGGGCTTCCGCCTGCAGATCAACACCACGGTGACCGCCGGCAACGTCCACGAGCTCCCAGCCATCCTGCGGCACGTCCTCGACCTCGAGGCCACGTTGTGGAGCGTCTTCTTCCTCGTCCCCACCGGGCGCGGCGCCATGCTCGGCGCGCTCGACGCCGACGGCAGCGAGGAGGTGCTGCACTGGCTGCACGACGTGTCGGGGTACGTGCCGGTGAAGTCGACGGAGGCACCCCACTTCCGCCGCATCGCCCTGCAGCGAGCGCAGGCTGCCGACGTCGACGCGTCGTTCCCACCCGGCCCCCTCCGGCAGGCGCTGCGAGCCGAGACCCAGCAGCTGCTCGGCGACCACCCGCGCCGCCCGCAGGGGGCCCGGCCGCCGCTCGACATCAACGCCGGCCGGGGCTTCGTCTTCGTCGACCACCACGGTGCGGTCTTCCCGAGCGGCTTCCTGCCCGTCGCCGCCGGCTCGGTGCGGGAGCGCCCCCTCTCGGAGATCTACCGGCAGTCACCGCTCCTGCAGGCGCTGCGCGACCCGGAGGCGCTGGGAGGTCGCTGCGGGAGGTGCGAGTTCCGAGCGGTCTGCGGCGGCTCGCGGTCGCAGGCCTTCGCCGCCTCCGGGGACGCGCTCGGGGAGGACCCGATGTGCGCGCACGTGCCCGCCGTGCCCGTCGGCGCCCCGGCGCGGCGCTGAACCCCCGGGACGCGGGACGTTGGCCCCTGTCGCCCGACCCGGTGCCGGGTCGACGATCGGAGGAACAGCGACGAGACGGAGGTCAGCCCATGCGCGCCATCGTGTACCACGGCCCTGGACAGAAGGACTGGGAGGAAGTACCCAAGCCCACCATCCAGGCCGACACCGACGCCATCGTGCGCGTCGACGCCGTGACCATCTGCGGCACCGACCTGCACATCCTCAAGGGCGACGTCCCCACGGTGACCGACGGGCGCATCCTCGGCCACGAGGCGGTCGGCACGGTCGAGGAGGTCGGCGTCGGCGTGAAGAACGTCAAGGTCGGCGACAAGGTCCTGGTGTCCTGCATCACGTCGTGCGGGTCGTGCCGCTTCTGCCGCGAGGGTCGCTACGGGCAGTGCCTGGGCGGCGGCGGCTGGATCCTCGGCCACCTCATCGACGGCACGCAGGCCGAGTACGTGCGGGTGCCCTTCGCGGACACCTCCACCTACGCCGCGCCCGCCGGGGTGAGCGACGAGGAGCTGCTCATGCTCGCCGACATCCTCCCCACCGGCTTCGAGGTCGGCGTGCTCAACGGCAAGGTCTCCCCCGGCGACGTGGTCGCCGTCGTCGGCGCCGGCCCCATCGGCCTCGCCGCGATCATGGGCGCCAAGCTGTACAGCCCGGCCCACATCGTCGCCATCGACATGGCCGACGCCCGGCTCGAGGCCGCGAAGGCCTTCGGCGCCGACGTGGTCGTCAACAACGGCCGCGAGGAGCCGGCCGAGGTCCTCGCCAGCCTCACCGACGGGCTCGGCGCCGACGTCACGATCGAAGCGGTCGGCGTGCCGGCCACCTTCGAGCTGGCGGCGGCCCTCGTCCGACCGGGTGGTCACGTGGCCAACATCGGCGTCCACGGCGAGCCGGCGACGCTGCACCTCGAGGAGCTGTGGATCAAGGACGTCACCATCACCACGGGCCTGGTCGACACCTTCTCCACCCCGACGCTGCTCAAGCTCGTGACCAGCCGGCAGGTGGACTCCCGCAAGTTCGCCACCCACCACTTCACGATGGACCAGTTCATGGAGGCCTACGACGTGTTCGCCCGGGCGAGCGAGACCGGGGCGCTCAAGGTGGTGATCACCCGGGATTGAGACCGGTGGTCTGAACCCGCGGCCATCTGGTTAGGGACGCGCGCTTCACCGTCCGCGCGCCCTCGACCCGTGACCCCGGCGAACCGCACCGATGCAGCTGACCCCCGACCTCGACGCCCGCCTCCCCGCCGACACGGCGGTGATCGCCGACGCGCGGGCGATGCTCCACGGGTGGCTGGCCGACGCAGGCGTCGGCGACCGAGAGGTCGTCGACGACCTGTCGGTGGTGCTCAGCGAGCTGGTGGCGAACGCCGTCGAGGCCTCGCCCCACGACGGGTCGGTGGTCGTCCGCACCCAGCTCGAGGAGGGCACCGTGGTGCTCTCCGTCGTGAACGACGTCCGCGAGTGGGTGACCCCGGCGGAGCGCTGGGACCTCGACGACCCGCTCCGTCCGGGCGGCCGCGGTCTGCTCATCGTGTCGGCGCTGGCCGACGACGTCACCGTGCAGCACGACATCGAGGACGACTGCACCGTCGTGACCGCCCGGCTCCGCGTCGGGCCCTGACCACGGACAGCGGCTCCCCGCTCAGCCGCCACGCTCCTCGACCAGCCGGCCCCGGTTGACCTTGGTGGCCGCGCTGCGCGGCATCTTCTCGACGATCTCGACGCTCTTGGGGATCTTGTACGCCGCCAGGCGCGACTTCGCGTAGGCGCGGACCTCGTCGAGCGTGGGCGGGTCGTCGAGCGACGCCGGTTCGACGATGGCGTGGACACGCCGCCCCCACTCCGGGTCGCGAAGGCCGATGACGACCACGTCGGCGACCTTCGGGTGGTCGATGAGCGCGGACTCCACCTCGGCCGGGAACACGTTCGCTCCCCCGCTGATGATGAGGTCGACGCGCCGGTCGACCACGTAGAGGTAGCCGTCGCCGTCGAGGTGGCCCATGTCGCCGACGCTGGAGAACCCGTCGTCGGTGGTGCGCAGCTTCGGCGCCTCCCCGACGTAGGTCGAACCGCCGTAGGCGGGGGCCCGCATGAAGATCTCCCCCACCTCGCCCGGCGGCAGGTCGGAGCCGTCCTCGCCGAGGATGCGCACCTCGGTGCCGCGCTGGCCCCGGCCGACGCTGCCCTCGTGCAGCAGCCACTCCTCGCCGTCGAGGGCGGTGATGCCGATGGCCTCGGTCATCCCGTACGCCATGTAGAGCTTGTCGGGACCGATCAGCTTGATCCAGCGCCGGGCCAGCGAGGGCGGCATCGGCGCCGCCCCCTGGAGCACCCAGACCAGGCTGCTCAGGTCGCGGGCGTCCACGTCGGGGAGGTCGGCGATGCGCTGGAGCATGGTGGGCGTCGCCGTGAACGTGGTGACCCGGTGCCGTTCGACGACGTCGACCACGCGGGCGGCGTCGAACTTCTGCAGGACGACGAGCTGGTCGCCCGAGAGCATGTTCTGGAGGGTCGCGAAGGCGTTGATGTGGTACATCGGCGCCAGCACCAGGACCGTCTGCGGGCGTGGGATCGGCCGCCACTGCTCGGCCATGGGCGTCGAGAACACCGGGTGGAACACGGCGGGGACGGCACTGAGGATGATCTTGGGCGTCCCGGTGGAGCCGCTGCTGCAGATGCCCTGCAGGTGCGGTGCGAGCAGGTCGGGCAGCTCCGGCATCGGGCGCTCCGCGGTGCCCCGGATCCAGTCCAGGTCGTCGTCGCGCAGCGTCACCGCGGCATCGATCACCTCGAGCAACCGGTCGAGCTCCCACCCGGGCAGGTCCCAGCGCACCGGGATCGGCGTGGCGCCCGCCTTCCAGGCGGCGAGCGCCGAGCACACCAGCTCCGGCGAGTTCCGCAGCCCGATGGCGAGGCGACCGCCGTGGCCCAGGCCCCGCTCGGTGAGCGCGGCGGCGAGCTGGCTCGACCAGCGGTCGAGCTCGTCCCAGCGCAGGGCGCGCTCGGTGCCGTCCTCGGCGACGTGCACGCAGGCCAGGGCGTCGGCCCGCTCCCGGGCCAGCTCGGCGATGCGCTGCACGATGGTCGTCTGGTCTTCCACGCCGGTCCCCCTCCGTACTCGGCGGGCGATGGTAGGTCACACCTGCGACGTCCCCTGGGGGACGTTGTGCCCTGGCTCGCGCTCGGCCGGTGCGGGACCCTGGGGGGAGGCGGGTGATGCCCATGCTCGAGCTCGACGGCGCCACGAAGCGGTTCGGCGCAGCGCACGCGCTGGACGGGTGCACGTTCACGGCGGCGCCCGGTCGGCTGACCGGGTTCCTCGGCCCGAACGGCGCCGGCAAGACGACCGCGATGCGCGCCGTGTTCGGCCTGGTGGAGCTCGACGCCGGCGCGGTCCGGTGGCGGGGGGCACCGGTCGGGCCGGCCCAGCGGGTGCAGTTCGGCTACATGCCGGAGGAGCGGGGCCTCTACCCCCGCATGCCGGTGCGGGACCAGCTCGTGTACCTCGGCGAGCTCTGCGGGCGGTCGCGCCCCGCGGTGGGGCAGACGGTGGACCGGTGGCTCGAGCGGCTCGGCCTGGCCGATCGGGCCGACGAGCGCGTCGATGCCCTGTCGCACGGCAACCAGCAGCGCGTGCAGCTGATCGCCGCGCTGGTCAACGAGCCCGAGCTGCTGGTGCTCGACGAGCCGTTCTCCGGCCTGGATCCCCTGGCCATGGCGATGATGGCAGACCTGCTCGCCGAGGTCGCCGCCGCCGGCGCCACGGTGCTCTTCTCCAGCCACCAGCTCGACCTCGTCGAGGACCTCTGCGAGGACGTCGTCATCGTCGACCACGGGCGGGTGGTGCTCAGCGGCACCCTCGACGAGCTGCGGGCCTCGGTGCCCGAGCGGTTCGTCGACATCCGCCACCGCGGCGCGGCGCCGGCGTGGTCCGCGCTGCCCTCGGTGGAGGTGGTCGAGGAGGAGGCCGGGGCGGTGCGGCTGCGGGTCGGCCGTGACGCCGACGTCGACGCGGTGGCCGCCATCGCCCGCCGGACGCCGGAGATCATCTCGTTCTCGTACGAGCCGCCGACGCTGTCGGAGCTGTTCCGCCGGGCGGTGATCCGATGAGCGGCTGGCGGCAGGGGTGGCTCGTGGCCCGGCGCGAGCTGCGCGAGCGGAGCCGGTCGCCTGCGCTGTGGTTCGGCACGGTGCTCATGCTCGGCCTCGTCGTCGTCGCCATCGTCGTGCCCGCAGTGCTGGAGGACGACCACGTCACCGCAGACGTGGGGTTCACCGGCGAGACCCCCGCCGGGCTGCGCGAAGCGGTGATCGGCCAGGGCGATGCGGTCGACGTCACCGTGCGGGTCCACCGCTACGACGGCATGGCGGCCGGCGAGGACGCCGTCCGAGCCGACGACGTCGACGTGCTCGTCGTGGGTGGCCGTGAGCTCGTGTGGCGCGGCGACGCCGACGAGCAGCTGCGGGCGGTGGTCACCGGCGCCATCCAGGTGCTCGCCGTGCAGGACCGGGCGGCGGCCGCCGGGATCGATCCCGACGTGCTGGCCCAGCTGTCCGCGCCGGTGCCGGTGGGCAACCGGGAGCTCGGCACCACGGCCGGCCGCAGCCCGGACGACGAAGCAGCCGCCTACGCCATGTCGATCCTGCTGCTGATCGCCGTGGCGACGTACGGGCAGCTGGTGCTCACCGGGGTGGTGCAGGAGAAGTCGAGCCGCGTGGTCGAGGTGCTGCTCGCTCGCATGCCGGCCCGGAACCTGCTGGCCGGCAAGGTCGCCGGCATCGGCCTGCTCGGCCTCGCCCAGTTCGCGGTGACCGCAGTGGCGGCGCTGATCGCGACGGTGGCGGTGGAGTCGGTCGACATCCCCGCCATCAGCGGCGACGTGCTCGTGTGGGTCGTCGTCTGGTTCGTGCTCGGCTACGCCATGTACGCCGTCGCGTACGGGGCGTTCGGCTCGCTGGCGTCGCGGACCGAGGATGCGTCGAGCATCGCTGCCCCGGTCACCACCCTCCTGCTCGTGGGCTACTGGGCGTCGCTGTTCGCCATGGGCGACGACCCCGAGGGCGTTGGGGCGCAGGTGGCGTCCCTCGTCCCGGTGACGGCGCCCTTCGCCATGCCGGGCCGCATCGCCCTCGGCGCCGCGGCCTGGTGGGAGCAGCTCCTCGCCGTCGCCCTGGCCGGCACCGCGATCGCCGGCCTGGCCGTGGTCGCCGGTCGTGTCTACACCCGCGCCATCCTCCACACCGGAGCCCGCACGCGACTGCGCGACGTGTGGCGCCGGGCCGGCACGACGGAGGCCACCGAGACCAGGAGCAACCCGATGGATCGCTCGTCCACATCCGCCACCACGTTGATCGCCCTGGCCGCCGCGGCCGCGGTCGGCGGGGCCGTCGCCCTCACCACGAGCGACGTCGTCATCGGCGTGGGTGCCGGCGCAGCGGTCTTCGCGGTCGTCAGCCGGGCCGGCAGCGCGAGGGCACGCCACCGGTCGCTGCACTCGTGATCAGGGGCAGGCGTCGAGGTGCAGGTACTGCTGGCACTCGTCGGCGGTCAGCCCACGGGTCACGCGCGATCTCGCCACGTGGACGAGCTCGTCGACGCGGAGCAGGTGCACGGCCACGGTCCCGTCGGCGCTCGCCGTCGCGAGGAACCGCCCGTCCGGGCTGAAGGAGACGCCGTAGACGACGAGGTCGTGCCCGTGGAGCACGAGCACCTCGCGCTCGGTCCGCCACTCCCAGATCCGCGTCGTCCGGTCGTCGCTCGTCGTGGCCACGAGCGTGCCGTCGGGGCTGAACGCCACCTGGTTCACGTTGCCGCTGTGCCCGCGCAGCACTGCGAGCTCGCGGCCCGTCGACGCGTCCCAGAGCCGCGTGGTGCCGTCGAAGCCCGCGGTCGCGAGGGATCCGTCCGGAGCGAACGCGACCCCGGAGACGAAGGCGTCGTGGCCCTCGATGGTGGCGATGCGCCGGCGGGTCGCCGTCTCCCAGACCCAGGCGCCGGCGTCTCCGGCAGCGGCGAGCCGCTCGCCGGAGCGGTC
>DASTYO010000135.1:0-11311 GCA_035764875.1 Acidimicrobiales bacterium
CCTGCCCGTACGCGGTCCACGCCTCGTACTTCCCCTCCAGGTGCGGGTTGCGCGGGTCGATCGGCGTGCCGGTGAAGCGGGCCACGCTGGTGACGGTCACGACCCGCGGCCGGCGCCCGTCGTCGGCGGCGCGGAGCACCGAGGGGAGCAGGCCGGCGGTCAGGGTCCAGTGGCCGAGGTGGTTCACCCCGAGCTGCACCTCGAAGCCGTCGACGGTCCGCCCCTCTGGCATCGCCATCACGCCGGCGTTGTTCACGAGGATGTCGACGTGCGGGTGGCGATCGACGGTCGTGCTTGCGGCTTGCGTGACCGACGCCTGGTCGCCCAGGTCGAGCGGCACGATCTCGAGGGACGCGTCCGGGACCTGGCGCCGGATGTCCTGCTCGGCGGCCGCCGCCTTCGCCTGGTCGCGGGCGGCCATGACGACGTGGGCGCCATGCGCGGCGAGCGCTCGTGCCGTCTCGAGCCCGAGCCCGCCGTTGGCTCCCGTGACCACTGCGACGCGGCCGGAGAGGTCGGGGATGTCCGCTTCGGTCCAGGTCCCTCGCATGCCGCGCACCCTACGGGGTCAGGACGAACCGGACACCCCGCCGAGCTCAGGGCTGGCCGGCGAGCCGGGCCGCGTAGCGCTCCTCGAGCGGCGTCGGGTCGTCGGCGGCCACCGACGGCGCCGAGCCGGTGTCGAGCAGCTGGCCGAGGTGGTCGAGGCACACGTGGTAGCCGGCGGCGACGCTGGTGACCCCGGTCGGCGGGATCTCGTGCACCCACGTGGTGAGGGTGAGCGTGGTGCCCTCGCCGTCGGGCTCCAGCTCGAAGCGCACGATGTCGCCGCCCCACGTCCACTGGAAGCGCCGGGGCGGATCCCACTGCTCGATCGTCCCGGTGGGCGTCGGGTCGTCGCCCATGTCGTACTTGGCGGCGACCTCGGGCCAGAAGGGGAGCTCGATGGGAGCCCCCTCCGCCCGATCCCCGACCATGTCGCACGGCAGCCAGGCCCGCAGGTGCTCGGACTCGGTGAGCGCCCGCCACACCTTCTCGGGGCGGTGGCCGAGGTGGCGCACGAAGCGCAGGACGGGCGGGTCGCCGTCGATGATCTCGCCCATCGGCTGGGTGGTGGTCATGGTTCCTCCATCTGGTCGAGGTGGCGTTCGAGGTCGTCGAGCCGCTGGGCCCACAGCTGCCGGTACGGCTCGAGCCAGCGGTCGAGCTCCTGGAGCGGCTCGGGGCGCACGCGGTACCAGCGGCGCTGGGCGTCGGGTCGGGCCTCGACGAGGCCGGCGTCGCGCAGGACGCGCAGGTGCTTGGAGACGGTGGGCTGGGCGAGCCCGAGCTCGTCGACCAGCTCGCCCACGAGGCGCTCGCGGTCACGGAGCAGGTCGAGGATCCGCCGGCGTCCCGGTTCGGTCACGGCGTCGAGCACGGCCTGCACGCCGTCAATCATGCCTCGACGGCAATATTGCCGTCAAGGCATAGATGTGATGGCCGGCGTCGACTCAGCGCGGTTCGTGCAGCTCGAAGTCGGCGAAGTCGAACCCGGGCGACACGAGGCAGCTCACCAGCGCGTCGGAGTCGCCGGGGATCGTGCGCTGCCACGTGCCGGCGGGCACCACCACCTGCGGCGCCTGCCCGGCGTCCACGTCGGTGCCGACCGCGTGCTGCGCCGCTGGGTCGGGATCGGGGCCCTCGCCGCCGAGCTCGATCGTCACCGTGCCCGTGTGCGCCAGCCAGATCTCGTCCGACGCCACCCGGTGCCACGCCGAGGCCTCGCCGGCGTGCAGCAGGAAGTGGATGAGCGTGGCGGTGGCGCGGAGGCGGCCGTCCGACAGCTCGACGTCGACCGGCGACCGCCAGGTCTGGCGGTACCAGCCGCCCTCCGGGTGCGGTTCGAGGCCCAGCGCGGCGACCAGCGGTGACGGCATGACGTCATCATGTCGGGCCGGACGTCCGACCGTCACGGCACGCCGATACCGTTCCGGCGATGCCCGGTTCGCCCCCGCTCGACCAGTTCTCGCCGGCGGTCCGGGCGTGGTTCGAGACGTCGTTCCCGGAGCCGACGCCGCCGCAGGCGAAGGGCTGGCCCACCATCGCCTCGGGGTCCCACACGCTGATCCTGGCGCCGACGGGGTCGGGCAAGACGCTGTCCGCGTTCCTCTGGGCCATCGACCGGCTCACGTCGACGCCCCCGCCCGAGGAGCGCACCCACCGCACGCGGGTGATCTACCTGTCGCCCCTGCGGGCGCTGGCCGTCGACGTCGAGAAGAACCTGCGGGCGCCCATCCAGGGCATCCGCCTCGCGGCCGAACGGCTCGGTCTGCCGTACCACGAGCCCACCGTGGGCATCCGCACGGGCGACACGCCGGCCGACGAGCGCCGCAAGCTGGTGCGGAACCCGCCGGACATCCTCATCACGACGCCCGAGTCGCTCTACCTGATGCTCACCTCGCAGGCGCGGGAGACGCTGCAGGGCGTCGAGGCGGTCATCGTCGACGAGATCCACGCGGTGGCGAAGACGAAGCGGGGCTCGCACCTCAGCCTCACGCTCGAGCGCCTGGCCGAGGTCACCGACCGGCCGGGAGGCCCGCAGCGCATCGGCCTGTCGGCCACGCAGCGACCGCTCGAGGAGATCGCCGCGTTCCTGGGCGGCCGTGACGATGAAGGCAGCTGGCGGAAGGTCGAGATCGTCGACGCCGGCGTACGCAAGGAGCTCGACGTCGAGGTCATCGTCCCCGTCGAGGACATGGGCGACCTCGGCAAGGTCATCGAGGAGCCCATCAGCGGACCGGCCTCGCTCGGACCGGTGCGCCGCAGCATCTGGCCCTCGATGCACCCCCGGTTGCTCGAGCTGGTGCAGGAGCATCGCTCGACGCTCATCTTCGTCAACGCCCGCCGGCTCGCCGAGCGGCTGGCGACCCGGCTCAACGAGCTCGCCCACGACGAGGAGGACACCGGCGACGCCCAGCTCGGGGTCGGGCACGTCAGCGACGACGCCGACGTCCCCGAGCTGGTGAAGGCGCACCACGGGTCGATCTCCCGGGAGCGGCGGCTGCAGATCGAGGACGAGCTCAAATCCGGGCGGCTGAAGGGGCTCGTCGCCACCTCGTCGCTCGAGCTCGGCATCGACATGGGCGCGGTCGATCTGGTCGTGCAGGTGGAGTCGCCGGGCAGCGTGTCGTCGGGGCTCCAGCGCATCGGCCGGGCCGGGCACCAGGTGGGGGAGCCGAGCCGGGGCAAGCTGTTCCCGAAGCACCGCTCCGACCTGGTCGAGGCCGCCGTGGTCGTGAAGCGGATGCAGGACGGGCTCATCGAGAAGACCCGCTACCCGCGCAACCCGCTCGACGTCCTGTGCCAGCAGATCGTGGCGATGTGCGCCCTCGACGAGTGGCCGGTCGAGCGGCTGGCGCAGGTGCTGCGCCGCAGCGCGAGCTTCGCCACCCTCACCGACGACGTCCTGTACGCCTGCCTCGACCTGCTCGCCGGCCGCTACCCGTCGGAGGAGTTCAGCGAGCTGCGCCCGCGCATCGTCTGGGACCGCACGGCGCTCGGCGAGGGCGCCGGCGTCGTCCGCGGCCGGGCCGGTGCCCAACGCCTGGCGGTGACGAACCCGGGAACCATCCCCGACCGCGGTCTGTTCGGCGTGTTCCTCCCCGACGGCACGCGCGTGGGCGAGCTCGACGAGGAGATGGTCTACGAGTCGCGTGCCGGCGAGACGTTCTTGCTCGGCGCGTCGACCTGGCGCATCGAGGACATCACCTTCGACCGGGTCATCGTCACGCCGGCGCCCGGCATGCCGGGCAAGATGCCGTTCTGGCACGGCGAGGGGCCCGGCCGCCCGCTCGAGCTGGGGCGGGGCATCGGCCAGTTCGTGCGCGAGCTGCGCGACCGCCGGATCACGCCCGATCCCGTGAAGACGCTGCGGGAGGACCACGGCCTCGACGAGCTCGCCGCCCTGAACCTGGTCGCTTACCTCGACGAGCAGGCCGAGGCCACCGGTGCGGTGCCCGACGACCGCACCATCGTGGTCGAGCGGTTCCGCGACGAGATCGGCGACTGGCGGGTGTGCGTGCTGTCGCCGTTCGGCGCGCAGGTGCACGCGCCGTGGGCCATGGCGCTGCAGCACACGCTCGGCGAGCGGTGGGGCGTCGACGTTGAGATGCTGTGGTCCGACGACGGCATCGTGCTGCGCCTCCCCGAGGCGGTCGACGAGCTGCCGGTGGAGGAGCTGGCGATCCCGCCCGACGAGATCCGCGACATCGTCCTCGGCGTGCTGCCCAACACGGCGATGTTCGCCTCCCGCTTCCGCGAGGCCGCGGGCCGGGCGCTGCTGCTGCCCCGCCGCCGGCCCGACCGCCGCCAGCCCCTGTGGCAGCAGCGCCAGCGCGCCGCCGACCTGCTGAAGGTCGCGGCCAAGTACCCGACGTTCCCGATCCTGCTCGAGACCACGCGCGAGTGCGTCAACGACGTGTTCGACCTGCCGGCGCTGGAGGAGGTGCTGCGCGACATCCGCTCCCGGGCGGTGCGGGTGGTGCCGGTCCAGACCGAGCAGTCGTCGCCGATGGCCCAGTCGCTCCTGTTCGGATGGATCGCCGTCTACATGTACGAGGGCGACGCGCCCCTGGCCGAGCGCCGCGCTGCCGCGCTCGCCCTCGACCGCGACCTGCTCCGCGAGCTGCTCGGCTCCGAGGAGCTGCGCGAGCTCATCGACCCGGAGGTGCTGGCCGACCTCGAGCTCGAGCTGCAGCGGCTGGTCGAGGGGCGCCGGGCCCGCGACGCCGACGAGGTGCACGACCTGCTGCGGGTGCTGGGCCCGCTCACCGTGGAGGAGCTCGACCTGCGCTGCGAGGGCGACGCCGCCGCGCTCGTCGAGCAGCTGGCGGCCGATCGTCGTGCGTACGTCGCCGGCATCGCCGGCGAGGACCGCTGGGCGGTCACCGAGGACGCCGGCCGGCTGCGCGACGCGCTCGGCGTGGCCGTGCCGATGGGGCTGCCGGCGGCGTACACCGACCCCGTCGACGACCCGATGGCCGACCTCGTCGCCCGCTATGCCCGCACCCACGCGCCCTTCACCACGGGCGCCGTCGCGCACCGCTACGGCGTCAGCGCCGAGCGGGTGCTGCCCGCGCTCGAGCGGCTCGAGGCCGACGGCCGCGTGCTGCGTGGCGAGTTCCGGCCCGACGGCCACGACCGCGAGTGGACCGACCCCGACGTGCTCCGCACCCTGCGCCGGCGCTCGCTCGCCGCGCTGCGCAAGGAAGTCGAGCCGGTCGAGGCCGACGCGCTGGGCCGCTTCCTGCCGGCGTGGCACCACGTCGGCAGCGAGCGCCGTGGCATCGACGCGCTCGTCGACACCGTCTCCCAGCTCCAGGGCGCGCCCATCCCTGCGTCGGTGCTCGAAGCCGACGTGCTGCCGGTGCGCCTGCGCTCCTACGAACCGGCCCAGCTCGACGAGCTGTGCGCTGCGGGCGAGGTCGTGTGGGTCGGCGCCGGTGCGCTCGGCGCCAAGGACGGTCGGGTCCGGCTGCTGTTCCGCGACCACGCCGCCCTGCTCGTCCCGACCCTCGACCCGCCGCCCGACGGTGAGGTGCACCAGGCGGTCCTCGAGCACCTCCGCCAGCGGGGCGCGTCGTTCTGGAACGAGCTGGTCGCCGCTGCGCAGCAGGCCGGCGCGCCCTACGACGAGGCGTCCGTGCTTGCCGCGCTCTGGGACCTGGTGTGGGCGGGCTACGTCACCAACGACGGGCTCGGCCCGCTGCGGGCGTTCCTCGGAAGCAAGGCCCGCCGCGCCAGCGGGCGCCGGGGCGGGAGTCGCCCGCGTCCCGGCCGGCTCACCCGGCTGGGGCCGCCGGCCGGCGCCGGTCGGTGGTCGCTGGTCGAGCCCCTGCTGCAGCCGGCACCGTCGCCCACCGAGGCTGCCCACGCCAAGGCCCGCCAGCTCCTCGAGCGCTACGGCGTGCTCACCCGCGAGGCCGCGCTCGGCGAGGGCAGCGAGGGCGGCTTCGCCGGCGTGTACCCCGTGCTGAAGGCGCTGGAGGAGCGCGGCGAGATCCGTCGTGGGTACTTCGTCGCCGGCCTCGGCGCGGCGCAGTTCGCGCTGGCGGGGGCGGTCGATCGCCTCCGCGCCGCGCGCGAGCAGGGCACGGCGGAGGGCGTCGTGCTCGCCGCCACCGACCCGGCCCAGCCCTACGGCGCCGCACTGCCCTGGGCCGAGTCCGCCGGGCGCCCGGCCCGTCAGGCCGGCGCGCACGTGGTGCTCGTCGACGGCGAGCTGGTGGCCTTCCTCGAACGGGGTGGGCACTCGGTGTCGACGTTCCCCGGCACGGGCGAGCACCCGGAGTGGGCCACCCTCCTGCACGACCTCGTCCACCGGGGCCGCTACCGCAGCCTCGAGATCCGCAAGGTCGACGGCCAGCCCGTGCTCGAGTCACCGTTCGTCGACGTGCTCCGCCAGGCCGGCTACCGCGACGGCTACAAGGGCCTCGTCCACCGCCCCTCGTAGGACCCCGCCTCCCGAAACTGGACGCGGATCCTGCGCACCCCGTCCCGAAACTGGACGCGGACGCTGCGCACCCCGTCCCGAAACTCGACGCGGACGCTGCGCACCCCGTCCCGAAACTGGACGCGGATCCTGCGCACGCGTCAGCTGCGCAGGGTGCCGGCCGCCTCGATCCCGCCTTGGATCACCGTGGACAGCGCCTCGATCAGCTCCTCCTTGGTGAGCTCGCGGTGCGACGTCCACGACTCGACGGCGGCGAAGCCGAACCCGAAGAGCCCGTCGGCCAGCGCCCGCAGGCGGACCTCGTCGAGGCCGGGTAGGAGCAGGCCCATCAGCACGGTGAGCCGCTGCTGGACGACGCGCACCAGGGCGTTGTCGAGCAGGCCGCGGTCGCTGCTGCGGATCGAGCGGACGATGAACTGGTACAGCTCGGGCTCGGTGTCGATCAGGTCGATCAGCGCGCTGATCGTCGCTCGCACCACCGAGGGGATGTCGAGCTGTCCGGCGAGGTCGGCAGCGGCTCGCACCTCGAGGCGGTGGGCGAGCGTGACGGCGATCGCGTCGGCCACGCCGCGCTTGTCGCCGAACTCGCTGTAGAGCACCGGCTTGCTGACGCCGGCGGCCCGGGCCATGTCGTCCATCGAGCTGTCCGCCCCCTTGCGCCGCACGGCGTCCATGGCGGCCTCGATGAGCCGTTCGCGCTGCTCGGCGCGCTGGGCCGGCGTGCGGCGGGGGCGGCCTCGGCGGCGGGTCGTCACCACCCGAGGCTGCCACCGCCGCCCCGCATGCGCAGGATCCGCGTCCAGTTCCGCACCGGCGTGCGCAGGATCAGCGTCCAGCTTCGGAAGGGCTCACGCGGCGAGGCCGGCCTCGTAGCGCCGGCGCCACTCGTCGAGGAGCTCGACGGTGTCGTGGTCGTCGGGGTGGAAGTCGCGGCGGTTGTAGTCGAGCAGGCGCTCGACGAGCGGCTTCTGGAAGAAGGGATGGGAGCGCAGGTTCCACAGGCTCTTGGGCAGCTTCGGCCACGCCTTCGGGTCCATCGCCACCGACACCGTGACGGCGCCGACCATCGCCAGCAGGAAGCCGGCGTGGACGCTCCACATGGTGCCGACGCGCACGCGGTGCTTGCCGCACACCTGCTGGAAGACGTCGAAGGCGACCGACTTGTGCTCGGTCTCCTCGAGGGCGTGCCAGGTGAAAAGCGCTCGGGCCTCGTCGCTCAGGAACTCGGCCCGGGCGTCGTCGTCGCGCAGGATCGTCTCGGCGAGCGTGGCGGTGTAGTGCTCGAGCGCAGCGGTGACCGCGAGCTGGTGGCTCTTCGGGGACACCTTGGCGAGCAGCGCCAGGCCCTTCTTCACAGCCCGGTCGACCCCCTTGGTGGGGTAGCCGAGCGTCGACAGGTGGTCGTTGAAGTCGCGGTGCTCGCGGCCGTGGATGGCCTCCTGGCCGATGAACCCCTTCACCTGCTTGGCGAGCTCGGGGTCGTCGATGCGGTCGCGGTAGGCGCGCACGCTGCGCACGAAGAAGTCCTCCCCCTCGGGGAAGACGGCCGAGAGCATGGCGGCGATGTGGCTGCGCATCGGGTCGCCGGCGACGAAGTGCTTCGGCATCGGTCCGTCGTGCTCGATCCCCGGGCGGCGCACGGTGATGTCCCGGGCGGGGATGGCGGTGGTGCTCATGGGTCGTGCTCCAGATCAGGTCGCGTGCTTTGGGCTACTCCACGTAGGATAAATACCCGCTCGCCCGTTGACCAGACCTCTCCCCGCGATCGCGCTGTGACATGTACCACCGGTAACCCCGGTACCGTGGGGCGATGCCGAGCCCCGGGCCGCACCCCGCCGACGTCGACGAGCGCCTCGCCGCCCACCTGCGCTCCTGGCTCGGCGCCTGGCCGCCGGAGCATCCGCTGCACGTCGTGGGATCCGACCACCGGATGGTGCCGGGCTGGAACGGCCGAGTGCGGAACCTCGCCGGGGTCGCCACGCCGCACGGCACGGTGGTGTCGGTCCCTCCCGAGCGCGAGGCGGCGGTGGCCGACGCTGCGAAGGACGCCGGCGATCTGGCCGCGCTCGGGCAGCGGCTTCCCGAGCTGCTCGACGCTCGCGATGCCACCTTCGAGGTCGGCCTGTTCCGGTGGAGCACCGCCCCCACGCCCTCCGACGACCCCGGTGTCTGGCTGCCCACCGACGACGAGCGCCTCCCCGAGTGGCTGCGTCCGTTCAACGGCGATGTGCTCGTGGCGTTCGAGGACGGCGAGATCGCCGCCGGCGTGGGCCGCAAGCAGCACGACCGCCACGGTCACGAGCTCGCAGTGGTCACCGAGGAAGGCCACCGCGGCCGGGGCTGGGCGCGCCGCCTCGTCACGCAAGCGGCACGGCGGGTGCTCGACGACGGCGCGGTGCCCACCTACCTCCACGCCGCCGACAACGTGGCCTCGGCCCGCACCGCCGACGCGAGCGGCTTCCCCGACCTCGGCTGGACGATCTTCGGCCTCTTCGGCGCCGAACCCGACTGACCGTGCCCGAGGGCGACACGATCCACCGCACGGCGCTGCGGATGCGACCCGCCCTCGCCGGGCACGCCCTCACCCGCTTCGACGCGCCCCGCCTGGTGGGCGACCGGCCGGCGCTCGGCGACCTCATCGAGGACGTCGAGGCGCGCGGCAAGCACCTGCTCGTGCACTTCGGCGGCGGCCTCACCCTCCGCACCCACATGAAGATGACCGGCTCCTGGCACCTGTACCGCGAGGGCGAGCGGTGGCGGAAGGGCGCCCACCTGGCCCGGGCGGTCGTCGGCGCCGACAGCGGTTGGGTCGCGGTCTGCTTCCAGGCGCCGGTGGTCGAGACCTACCGCCGCGCCCTCGGCGACCCGGCCCCGCTCGCGTCCCTCGGTCCCGACCTCGCCACGGACGCACCCGACCTCGACCTGGCGGTGGCCCGCGCCGCCCTGCTCGACCCGGCAACGGAGGTCGCCGACGTGCTGCTCGACCAGCGGGTCGCCAGCGGCATCGGCAACGTCTACAAGTCCGACGTCTGCTGGCTCCACCGGCTCGACCCGTTCACGCCGCTCGCCGCCGTGCCGCCCGAGGTGCTGCGCGCGCTGCTCGCAACGGCCCACCGGCTGCTGGTGGCGAACCTCGGCCGGTCGAGCCGCGTCACCTACAGGGACGGCCTCGCCGTGTACGGCCGCCGGGGCCGGCCCTGCCCGCGGTGCGGCACGCCGGTGCGCATGCGGCGCCAGGGCCCCATGGCCCGCTCCACCTACTGGTGCCCGGCCTGCCAGCCGCCGCTCGGAAACCCCCTTGGCGGCTCCGAGGGTTTGTGAAACCATTCACGAGATGGCGCAGCAACCGAGGGTCGTCGTGGTGGGGGCCGGCTTCGGCGGCCTCGCCGTGCTCCGCGGCCTGGCCGACCAGCCCGTCGACGTCACCGTGGTCGACCGGAACAACTTCCACACGTTCCTGCCGCTGCTCTACCAGGTGGCAACGAGCGGCCTGAACGCAGCCGACGTCGCGCACCCGGTGCGGGCCATCGTCCAGCGCCACCGCAACATCGACGTCCGCCACGGCACGGTCGTCGGCGTCGACTGGGAGGCGCGCCAGGTGCTCGTCGCCGACCAGCCGCCGCTGCCGTTCGACCACCTCGTCCTCGCTGCCGGCTCGACGTCGAACGACTTCGGGATCCCCGGCGTCGCCGAGCACGCCTACCCCCTCTACTCGCTGGCCGATGCCGCCCGCCTCCGGAACCGGGTGCTCGAGCGCTTCGAGGCGGCCGCGGTCGACCCGTCGCTCGTGGACGACGGCGCCATCACCTTCGCCATCGTCGGCGGCGGCCCCACCGGGGTGGAGACGGCAGGCGCCCTGGCCGAGCTGTTCGACCGGGTGCTGCGCGACGACTTCCACCACCTCCCGGTCGAGAAGGCCCGCGTCGTGCTCATCGAGATGGCCGACAGCCTGCTCACGCCGTTCGGGCGTCGGTCCCGCCAGCACGCGCTGGACGCCCTGCGCCGGCGGGGGGTCGAGGTGCGCCTGTCCACCGCGGTGGAGGCGGTCGAGGCCGACTGCGTGGTGCTGAAGGGCGGCGAGCGCATCCCGGCGCACACGCTGGTGTGGGCCGCCGGCGTGAAGGCCAACCCGCTCGCGGCGGCGGTGGGTGTCGAGACCGGTCCCGGCGGGCGCATCGTGGTCGAGCGTGACCTGTCGGTGCGCGGCCGTGATGGGCTGTGGGTCATCGGCGACCTGGCCCACGCCCCCGGCTCGGTCGACGGAGGCGGCGCCGCGCCCCAGCTGGCCCCGGCCGCGATGCAGGCCGGCGAGCTCGTGGCGGCGAACCTCCTGCGTCGCATCGCGGGCGAGCCCACGCAGCCGTTCCGCTACCGGGACAAGGGCACCATGGCGACCATCGGCCGGCGGGCCGCGGTGGCCGAGCTGCCGCACGTGCCGGCGCTGGTCGGCTCGGTCGCCTGGGTGGCCTGGCTGCTCCTCCACCTGGTCATGCTCATCGGGTTCCGCAACCGCCTGTCCGTGCTCGTGAACTGGGCGTGGAACTACCTCACCTGGGATCGAGGCCCCCGCCTCATCTTCGGCCCCGACCCGAAGGCCCCACCCGGCGCCTGACGCTCCTCGGAGGCACCCCACACGGAACTGGACGCGGATGCTGCGCACTCAGGGGCGGAGGCCGTCCTCGCTGTGGGCGGTCCCGTCGAGCTGCCAGCTCCGATCGGTGGTCCAGCGCCGGCCGACCAGCCGCTCGAGGACGATCTCGGCGTCGGCGCGCTCGCTGTTCGTGCAGGTCGCCGTCTCGCCGTCGGGGTCGACGTAGC
>DASTYO010000136.1:0-18382 GCA_035764875.1 Acidimicrobiales bacterium
CCTGCTCGATCTCGGGCACCTCCTCGCCACGTGGCCGGCGGGTGCGGCGGGTGGCGGCGCCGGTGCCGTCGGTGCGGGCATCGACGACCTCCCCGCCCCGGCCGAGCTGGTGACGCGGTACGTCGAGCAGACGGGTCGGGCGGCCGACGACGTCGCCTGGTACCAGGTGCTGGCGGCGTATCGGCTGGGCATCATCCTCGAGGGCACCCACGCCCGGGCCTGTGCCGGGTTGGCACCCCGCGACGTCGGCGACCTGCTCCACGCCACCACGGTCGGCCTCTTCGCGCGGGCGCTCGCGGTGATGGGCGCCTGACCGGAAGCTGTCCAGGTGGGTGTCTGAACGGCCGCGCCGTCGGGAACAGAACGCGGGTCGGCGGGCTGACTCGACTGGGATTGGCGAGAGACAGATGGACCAGACCAACGACACCGAGCGCCGCGTCGATGGCCGGACCGCGCGCCGTGACCGCAACCGCTTGGCGGTGCTCGACGCCGTGCTCGAGCTGTTCAGCGAGGGCAACCTCGACCCCGGCGTCCACGAGGTCGCCGACCGCTCCGGCGTGTCCCTGCGGTCGGTGTACCGGTACTTCGAGGACCTCGACGAGCTCGTCACCGCGGCGATCGACCGGCACCTCGACCGCACCCGGCCGCTGTTCGAGATCGAGGACCTCGGCGTCGGCCCCTTCCACGACCGCGTGCACCGGTTCATCGAGCGCCGGCTGCGCCTGTTCGAGAACATCCGCGTCATCTACCGGGCCTCGCGGGTGCGGGCTGCCACCGACCCGGGCATCCAGTCGGGCATCGCGGCCACCCACCAGTGGCTCACCGACCAGACCCACCGGATGTTCGAACCGGAGCTCGAGGGTCTCGACGAACCGGCCGCCACCGACACCCGGCGCACCGTCGACCTGCTGACCCAGTTCGACTCCCTCGAGCACCTCCGCCACCGTTGCGGGCTCGGCCCGGAGGAGACCGCCGCCTACCTCCGGCGCAGCCTCACCCAGGTGCTCACGTAGGCGACCGGGGCGACGCCGGCCTTTTCCGGCGGCTCGGTGACCGGCGGTACCGTCTCGGCCCGTCCGTCGAACCCCCGGAACCACGGAGTCGCAGATGCGCAGCCCCAAGGACTTCTTCCGCCCGCTGGCCATCGGCGCGCCGGCCCCGCTGCGGGAGATCCCGTTCCGCCCGTCCCGGAACATCCACTTCTTCCCGCCGCAGAACGAGAAGCTGCGCTCGAAGCTGCCCGACATCGCGCCCACGTGCGACGTGCTGCTCGGCAACCTCGAGGACGCCATCCCGGCCTCCGACAAGGAGGCCGCCCGGGCCGGCCTCATCGAGGTGGGCACCACGCTCGACTTCGGCGCCACCCAGTTCTGGACCCGGGTCAACAGCCTCGACTCGCCGTGGTTCCTCGACGACATGGTCGAGATCGTCCCGGCCATCGGCGACAAGCTCGACGTGATCATGATCCCGAAGGTCGAGGGCGCCGAGGACATCCACTACGTCGACCGCCTCCTCGCCCAGCTCGAGGCCAAGGCCGGCCTGGACCGACCGATCCTGCTCCACGCCATCCTCGAGACGGCCCGGGGCGTCGTGAACGTCGAGGAGATCTGCGCCGCGTCGCCCCGCATGCAGGGTCTGTCGCTCGGCCCGGCCGACCTGGCCGCCAACCGGCGCATGAAGACCACCCGGGTCGGCGGCGGCCACCCCGGCTACGTCGTGCGCACCGACCCCACCGGCGACGACCTCGAGGCCGGCCGCACCACCTACCAGCAGGACCTGTGGCACTACACGGTGGCCCGCATGGTGGACGCCTGCGCCGCCAACGGGATCTACGCCTACTACGGGCCCTTCGGCGACATCCGCGACACCGTGGGGTGCGAGGACCAGTTCCGCAACGCCTACCTGCTCGGCTGCGTGGGCGCCTGGTCGCTCCACCCGGTGCAGATCGAGATCGCCAAGCGGGTGTTCTCCCCGCCCGTCGACGACGTCGAGCACGCCAAGCGGGTGGTCGACGCCATGGGCGACGGCACCGGCGCGGTGATGCTCGACGGGAAGATGGAGGACGACGCCTCCGTGAAGCAGTGCCTGGTGGTGCTCGACCTCGCGAAGCAGCTGGCCGAGCGCGACCCCGAGCTCAAGGAGGCCTACGGCCTGTGACCCCCTCCTGCGAATCTCGTTCCTCGGTGACCGGGGGTGTCACGCGATGACGACAGATCCGACGCTCCGCCCCCGCCGCTCCGTCCTGTACATGCCGGGCGCCAACGAGCGGGCGCTCGAGAAGGCCAAGGGCCTGGCCGCCGACGCCCTCATCCTCGACCTCGAGGACGCCGTGGCGCCCGACGCCAAGGCCGACGCCCGCGAGCGGGTCTGCGCCGCCGCTGCGTCCGGCGAGTACGGCCGGCGCGAGATCGCCATCCGCGCGAACGGGCTCGACACCCAGTGGCACGCCGACGACGTCGCGGCCATCGCCGCCGCCGGGCCCGACGCCATCGTGGTGCCGAAGGTGAACAGCGTCGACGACGTCCGGGCCATCGAATCGGCCCTCGAGCGGCACGGCGCCCCCGACCGCACCGCCCTCTGGGCCATGGTCGAGACGCCCCAGGCGATGCTCCACGCCGAGGAGATCGCCGCCGCGTCCGAGCGCCTCGCCGTGCTCGTCATGGGCACCAACGACCTGGCCAAGGAGCTGCGTGCCAGCCACGTCCCCGGCCGCCAGCCGCTGCTCACCGGGCTGGGGCTGTGCCTGCTCGCCGCCCGGGCCACGGGGAAGGTGATCCTCGACGGCGTCTACAACGACATCCAGGACGCCGAGGGCTTCCTCGCCGAGTGCCGGCAGGGCAAGGAGATGGGCTTCGATGGCAAGACGCTCATCCACCCGAGCCAGCTCGACCCGTGCAACGCGGTCTTCGCGCCCTCCGAGGCCGAGGTCGAGTCCGCCCGCGAGGTCATCGCCGCCTTCGAGGAGGCCGAGCGCGAGGGCCGCGGCGTGGTCACCGTCAACGGCCGGATGATCGAGAACCTGCACGTCGACCAGGCCCGCCAGACGCTGGCCCAAGCCGAGGCCATCGCCGCGCTGCAGCAGTCCTGAGCCCCCGGGGGTCAGGCCGGCAGCGCCAGCCGCACGGCCGTGCCGGCCCCCGGATCGCTCCGCACGGTGAGGGTGGCGCCGAGGTGGTCGGCGAGCACGCGCACCAGGTCCAGGCCGACGCCGGGACCCACCACCGCCGACCCGGCCGCCGCGCCCGCCGCGTGCAGGCGGGCGAGCACGTCGGCGGGGAGGCCGGGGCCCCGGTCGCAGACCTCGACGGCGCCGGCCTGCGCCACCACCTCCGTGCCACCGGCGTGGACGAGGGCGTTGTCGACCAGTGCCGCCACCGCCCGGCCGAGCAGCACCGGGTCGGTGCGCAGCACCAGCTGCGGGTCGCAGTCGACGCGCACCTGGCGTGGCTCGGCGGCCCTCGCCGCGACGTCGAGCAACAGGGAGCGGGCGGCAACCGGCTGCTGCGACGGCACGTGCACACCGGACGCCAGCCGGCTGACCAGCACCAGGTCCTCGACGAGCACCGCCAGGCGGTCGAGGGCGGCCTCGCCCCGGTCGAGCAGGTACCCGGAGTCGCCGTCGTCGAGCGGGTGGCGCCGGCGGTACACCTGCAGCATCCCGGTGGCGATGGTGAGCGGCGTGCGCAGCTCCTCGCCCACCCGGTGGATGAAGGCATCAGTCGAGCCGGGCACCGCGCCCGAGGGTAGTGCCAGAGCTGGCGACAGGACGCCGCCGGAGCGGCCATCGCGCCCCGGCCTAGCCTGGCCCCGTGCCGACCCCCGTGCCCCCCACCGAGGTGGACTTCCACTTCGACGTCATGTGCCCGTTCGCCTACCAGACGTCGAAGTGGATCCGGGCCGTGCGGGCACAGACCGGCCTCACCGTGCACTGGCGGTTCTTCTCCCTCGAGGAGATCAACCGGCGGGAGGGCAAGAAGCACCCGTGGGAGCGGGAGTGGTCGTACGGCTGGTCGATGATGCGCATCGGTGCCCTCCTCCGCCGCACCGACATGTCCCTGCTCGACGCCTGGTACGAGCTGGCCGGGCGAGCGCTGCACGAGGAGGGCCGCAAGCCCCACGAACCTGCGGTGGCCCGCCACCTGCTCGGGGAGCTCGGCCTCGACCCCGCCCTCGTCGACGAGGCCATCGCCGACCCCACCACGCACGACGAGGTGCACGCCGAGCACCAGCGGGTCGTCGATGCCGGCGGCTACGGCGTGCCCACGCTGTTCTTCCCCGATGGCCAGTGCCTGTTCGGGCCGGTCGTCATCGACCCGCCCCTCGAGGGCGACGCGGTCGTGCGGCTGTGGCACGCCGTGACGGCGTGGCTGGAGTTCCCCCACCTCTACGAGCTGCAGCGCCCGAAGACCCCGGCCGACGGCGCCTTCATCGCCCAGGCGTTCAAGCCCTACCTCGAAGCCCGCGACTGGATCTCCATCGACCGCGGCAAGGTCATCGACCTCGAGGGCATGGTCGACCGGCACCCACCCAGCGTCGAGCCGGACCGGGCGTAGGCCGCGGCGGCGGGCCGCTCAGCGCCGGCGGCGCGCGTCCTGGCAGCGGGGGCACCACCGGGCGCTGCGCCCGCCCACCACCGCCGAGCGGGTCGACGTGCCGCAGCTGGCACAGGTCTCCCGGGCGTGCACCCGCAGCGCCTCGCCCTGGCGGCCGGGCCGGCCCCACAGGTCGACCCAGCCCTCGTCGGCCAGGGTGACCCCGCCGGCCGCCGCCGACTCCGAGATGAGCGAGCGCAGCTCGTGGAGGGCGCGAGCCCACGCACTCGGCGCCAGGGTGTCGGCCGGGCGCACCGGCGAGATCCCCGCCCGGTGCAGCGCCTCGTCCGCCAGGTACGACCCGACGCCCGACACGCCCCGCAGCTGGTCGAGCAGCACGGCCTTCACACCCACCCGCCGCCGACCCGCGCTCGCGGCCAGCGTGGCACCCGTGACCGACGGGTCGAGCACGTCGACGGCGACCGGCACGAACCCGGCCGGCAGCACGCGCAGCTCGCCGAACGTGCGGGGGTCGCGGAACCACACCTCCACCGGCTCCTCCCCCACCCCGGGCGCCCCCGGCGGCGGTTCTGGCACGCAGATCCCCTCGCCGGCGGGGGGATCGGTGGGCCAGAACGGGGTGGGCCGGGGGCCGAGGTCGAGCACGGCGTGCACGTGGCGGTCGGGGTGGACGTCGCCGGGGCGTCGCGCGAGGAGCTGGCCGCTCATGCGCAGGTGGATGCCGAGCGCGTCGTCGGTGCCGGCGAGGCCGACCACCAGCCACTTGCCGTGCCGGTGCACGGAGCGGACCACCCGGGGCGCGACGTCGTCGAGGGCGCCGCCGGCCACGTTGCGGGTGGTGCGGGGGTGGGTCACCGACAGCGACCGCAGCTCCCGACCGACGGCGACCCGGGCGAGCTGGGCGGCGGCGACGGCGACCTCGGCCGCCTCCGGCATCAGCCCTCGAGCAGCTCGTCGGGCTCGATGAGCTCGCCGGCGGCGGCCAGCGCGCTGGCCAGGCCGACGGCCCGGCCGTACACGGCGGTGAAGTAGGCCTCGGCGGCCTGCTCCTGGCCGGGCAGCGGCGGCCGGCCCAGCGACCGCACGACGGCCGACGGGTCGGTGGTGATGCGGATGTCGTCGCGGGGCTCCGGGAGCAGGTCGGGGTCGCCCCAGAACTCGGCGACGGCCTTGGCGTTCGAGCGGTTGCGGCGCTTGCGGTTGCGGCGCTTGCGCCCGCCGGCGTCGCCGTTGGGGGTGCCGTTGGCGCTCATGCGGCCTCCTCGGCCTCGTCGTCCTCGGTGAGCAGCAGGTCGGGGTCGATGCCGAGCGCGGCCTGGAGCTGCTGGGCGTCGAGGTCGCCGATGCTCGACGACTTGGGCAGGACGAGGTCGGCGATGCGGCGCTTGCCGGCGACGACCTCCTCGACCCGCTCGTCGACCGTGCCCGGGCACACCAGGCGGTGGGCGATGACCGTGCTCTTCTGGCCGATGCGCCAGACGCGGTCTCGGGCCTGGTCCTCGACGGCGGGGTTCCACCAGCGGTCGTAGAGCACCACGTGGTTGGCCGCCGTCAGGTTGAGGCCGGTGCCGCCGGCCTTGAGCGACAGGACCATGGCGCCCGGGCCGGTCTCGCTCTGGAACCGCTTCACCAGCTCGTCGCGGGCGGTGCGACCCAGGCCGCCGTGGTAGCAGGCGATGGGCAGCTGGTAGCGCTCGGTGAGGTAGGCGGACAGCTTCTCGCCCCAGCTCGCGAAGTGGGTGAAGATCAGCACGCGCTCGCCGGCCTCGAACACCGACTCGACGATCTCGTTGAGGCGGGCGAGCTTCCCGGAGCGGCCGTCGAGCGGCTCACCGCTGGCCCGGTAGGCCTCGGGGTGGTTGCAGATCTGCTTGAGCGCCGTGATGGCGGCCAGCACCGCGCCCTTCTTGCGGTTCGAGTCCTCGTCGCTGGTCTCGATCACGAGGCGGTCGAGCACGGCCTGGTACAGGCCGATCTGCTCCTTCGTCATCGCGCAGTGGTCGAGCTCGTCGATGCGGTCGGGCAGCTCCTCGGCGATGGCCGGCTCCGCCTTGGTGCGGCGGAACACCAGGATGCCGTTGAGGGCCTTGAGCGCGCTCTCGGCGCCGTCCTTGCCGGTGCCGCTGGGCGACAGCTGCGAGATGAACTGCGGCCGCCCGCCGACCAGCCCGGGGTTGCACCAGTCGATGATGGCCCAGAGGTCGCCGAGGCCGTTCTCGATGGGGGTGCCGGTGAGGGCGAGGCGGCTGCGGGCGTCGAAGCGCCGCAGCTGCTGGGCCGTGTCGGACGTCGGGTTCTTGATGGCCTGGGCCTCGTCCAGGACGACCTTCGCCCACCGGATCTTCGACAGGGCGTCGACGTCGCGCACCGCGGTGCCGTACGTGGTGATGACCACGTCGGCGCCCTCGGCCATCTTCGGGATCCCGCGCTCGCTGGTGCGGTTCTGGCCGTGGTGCACCACCACCCGGAGGCGCTTGGTGAACCGCCGGGCCTCGTGCGCCCAGTTGCCCACGACGGCCGGCGGGGCAACGACGAGCGTGGGCCCGTGGTCGGCCGTGGCTGCGATGTGGGCGAGCATGGTGGGCGTCTTGCCCAGGCCCATGTCGAGGGCCAGGCAGCCGCCGAGGCCGGCGTCGTCGAGGAACCGCAGCCAGGCCACGGCTTCGGCCTGGTAGTGGCGCAGCTCGCCGTCGAAGCCCTCCGGCGTCGTCGACACCTGGTCGGACGACACCTGGGACGCGCTGCGCAGCAGGTCGGCCGCCCAGCCGGCGCCGGCGATCTGGATGCCACCGGCGAGGGGCGAGCCCTCGAGGCCCAGCGCCTGGCGCAGCATGTCGGCGCCGGTGAGGCGGGTCTTGTCGGCCCGCTCGGCGAGCGCCGCCGCGGCCTCGCGGAGGTCGGCCTTGTCGATCTCGACCCAGGTGTTCCCCGCCTTCACGAGCGGGCGGGCCTGGGTGGCCAGGCGGCGGATGTCCTCGGCCGAGAGCTCGACGCCCTCGAACACCACCGACCACCGCACGTTGGCCAGCTGCTGGGCGCCAACCACGGACTCCTGGGCCTCGTCGGCCGTGAGGCGCAGCCCGGGGGTCGGCTTCTTCCGGGACAGCAGGGGCACCTGGACGTCGAAGCCGGCGGCGCGCAGCACCTCGCCGGTGCGGGACATCAGCTGGAAGGCCTCCTCCTGGGAGAGGATGACCTCGCCCCGGCGGCGGCCACCGGGGCGGCTCAGCTCGGGGAACAGCTTCTCGACCCGGGCGAGCTGGGCCTTCATCTCGCGCGACTTGGTGTTCGACGAGTTCACCATGGCGACCTCGACCGGCTGGAGGTCGCCCTCCGGGCCCGGGGCCAGCACGGAGCAGTGCCAGGCGTTGCCCTCGTCGGGCGGGTCGAGGCGCACGGTGAGCGCGAGCTTGGCGGTGCCGGTGACCGGCGCCGACCACTGGTCGAGCCGGCGGACCAGCTCGGCACCGGCGCGGGTGGGGGCGTCGAAGGGCTTGCCGTCGAGGCGGGCGAGCACGGTCTCCGCGACGTCGCTGCGCGACCGGGGGTCGGGCGGCGGGGCCGGGACCTCGAGGCGCTCGGCCGCCATCTCGCAGATGGTGCCGAGCAGGTCGGACAGGACCGACTGGGTGAACGCCCGGCCGTCCTGGCGGTTCCCGGTGGCGGCAGCCGCCGTGGGGCGGGCCACGGCCAGCTCGTTGATGTCCTCGGGGTCGATGAGGGCGGGCTCCCACTGGACCTCGAAGGTGGACAGGTCCTTGCCGCCCCCGTCGTCGCGCCGGCGCACCTTGCGCAGCCGGGGCACCATGCGACCCTGGGCGGCGAGGCGCACCGCCATGGTGGAGGCGAGGCCCAGCCACTGCACGGAGACGCCCACCTCGGCGTCGTCGGCCACCCGGCGCATCGACACCAGCCAACCGAGGGCGGCGCCGAGCGGTGCCCGCAGCGCCTCGGCCTTCGTGCCGTCGGGCAGCTTGAGGGGGCGGTGCTCCTCCCACGGGATCGAGCCGCCGCCGGCGGCAGCGAGCCGGGCGCGGAGCGCGGCGATGGGATCGGTGGGGGCGTCCTTGCCGCCGGCCCAGGCGATGATCGAACCGGGCTCCCAGGTCAGCTGCAGCTCGGTGGTGCCCGGCTCCACCGGAGCCGCGGGCACCGGCTGCGGCCGCCCCTTCCCCTTGCGGGGGCCGCCGTCGGGCTGCAGCTCGTCCTCGGTGGGCGGACCGAGCAGCTCGGTGAGCACCTCGTCGATCCGGAACGCCTCGCGATCGAAGTCCTCGATGATGGGGATCCGCTCCGGGCCCCGCACCGTGCGCCGCGTCTCCTCGATGATGCGGTCGGCCCGGTCGAGGAAGCGGTACAGCACCCGGATCCAGTCGTCGCGGAAGCGCTCGAGCACGGCGCGGTCGTGCTCGGTGGCTCGCCCGTCGAGGTGCGCCTGGACGATGTCCTCGAAGTTCCGCGGGAGCACCGCGGGCAGTGCCTCCGGCGACAGGGTGGTGCTGGTGATCGTCGTCTCCGTTCGCGTCGCGGGCAGACGGCTGGCGCCGCCCGTCGTCCCCGCTGCGTCTGCCATGGTCGGCCCCCCTGGGGGGCCACGAGCTGCTGCGCGTCGAGCGCAACCTGCTCCGGCCGTGGCGTTCGGTCGGACCGAGCCGTGCACCGAAGCGGTGGACGACCAGCTCGCCGACCAGGATAGCGGGCGCGACCGGGGACTAGAGGTACTGGGGCAGCTCCTCGCGGATCTGGTCGGGCGTGGTCATCGGCGGCCACCGGCGCAGCACCGTGCCGTCGCGGCCCACCAGGAACTTCTCGAAGTTCCAGGTGATGTCGTCGGTCTCCCCGTCACCCGGCTGCTCGCGCCGCAGGAGCTGGTAGAGCTCGCAGGCGCCGGGACCGTTGACCTCGATCTTGGAGAACATGGGGAAGTTCACGTCGTAGTTGCTCCGGGCGAACTCGAGGATCTCCTCGTCCGTCCCGGGCTCCTGGGCGCCGAACTGGTTGCAGGGGAAGGCCAGGACGGTGAAGCCCTGGTCGGCGAAGTCTTCCTGGAGCGCACGCAGACCTGCGTACTGGGGGGTCAGCCCTCAGCGGCTGGCGACGTTCACCACCAGCACGACGTGGTCGCGGAAGGTGGAGAACGGCACCTGCTCACCCGTGATCGAGCGCATCTCGAGGTCGTGGAAGGTCGACATGGGGGCGCACCCTAGGGCGCGGCGGGCCGCGTGCCTCAGCGTCCGCGGTCGAGGTAGCGGTCGAGCTGGCGGCGGTCGCGCTTGGTGGGCCGTCCGGCGCCGCGCTCGCGCTCGCCGAACAGCGCCTGCAGCGGCCGCTCCGGGGGCGGCGGGCTGTGGTCGACGTAGCACTCGACGGCGACGGGCGCCCCCACCCGCTTGTCGATGACCCGCGCGACGTCGACGATGCGCTCGCGCTCGCCCACCCGGGCGATCACCCGGTCGCCCACCTTCACCCGGTGCGCCGGCTTGGCCGGGCGCCCGCCGATCTCCACGTGCCCGCCCGAACAGGCACGTGTGGCGTCGGAGCGGGTCTTGTAGATGCGCACGGCCCACAGCCAGCGGTCGATGCGGGTGCTGTCCACCGCCCCATCGTCGCGCGGCCACCCGCGGCCTCGGCGCCCGCCTGCACCTGCCCGGGCAGGGTGTGCCCCCTACAGGGGAGCTGTGCCCGAGCTGCCCGCGCCCTCAGGCCAGCTCGGCGGCCCAGCGGCGGAGGACCTCCAGCTCGGCGGGGACGGCGCCCGCGCTCGGGTGGGCGCCCCGGAGGAGGCGTCCGCCGTCGCCGTCGACGGTGACGACCTCGCCTTCGGTCAGCCGGCCCCCCGGTCCCTCCACGCCGTCGCCGTCGTGGAGGACGAGGTCGGCGGCGCCGACCACCGCGGGAAGGCCCCACGACCGGGCGACGACCGCGGCGTGGCTGACCAGGCCGCCCACGGACGTGACCAGTCCCACGGCTGCCGCCATGCCACGCACATCCGCCGGCGACGTCTCCCGCCGGGCGAGCACGACGTCGGCTCCCTCTGCCTCCAGCGCCACGGCCCGGTCGACGTCGGTGCACAGCACGCCCACCGCCCGCCCGGGCGCGGCCGCGAGGCCGGCGGCGATCACGTCGGCGCCGTCGTCGGGTGCACCGACCGCGCCCGACCACCGCCCGTCCCCGTCCAGCAGGTGTCGGCAGCGGGCCACGGCGCCGCCGTGGTCGAGGTCGAACGTCGGGTCGTCGGCCAGGTCGATGGCGATCCGCAGCTCGGCGAGCGGGCTGCGCTTGGCCCGCCGGGCCTGCAGGATCCACAGCCGGCCCTCCTCGACGGTGAACTCCACGTCGACGGCGTCGTCGAGCTCGTGCTCGAGCCGGGCCGTGACCGCCACCAGCTCGGCCCACACGTCGGGCCAGCGACGGGCGAGGGCGTCGAGGCGCTCGGTCGAGCGGGTGCCGTCGACGACGTCCTCGCCCTGCGCCCCGGCCAGGAAATCGCCCACCGGCCCCGGCGCGCCGGTGGAGGGATCGCGGCTGAACGCCACGCCGGTGCCCGATCGCTCGCCCCGGTTCCCGAACACCATCGCCTGCACGGTGACGGCCGTGCCCAGCGACTCGTCGATGCCCTCGACCTCCCGGTAGCGCTGCGCCCGCTCCCCGGTCCAGGAGTCGAAGACGGCGCAGACGGCGGCGACCAGCTGCTCGACCGGCTCGGTCGGACGGGGCGCGCCGACCACGGCCGCCCAGCTGCGGGCCGAGCGCTCGCGGGTGTCGCGGGCGAAGGCGACGTCGCCGGTCTGCGCCGCCAGCGCCGCGGCGACCGCGTCGGTGGCGCCGACGTCGAGCACGGTGTCGAGCATCCCCGGCATCGAGATGGCCGCACCGGAGCGGACGCTCACGAGGAGCGGGGCCGCGGGATCCCCCAGCCGGCGCCCGGTGCCCTCCTCCAGCCGGTGGAGGTGCGTGCGCAGCGCGGCGTCGAGCGCGGCGTCCCAACCGCTCTCGAGGTAGCGGCGACAGGCGCGGGTGGTGAGGGTGAACCCGGGCGGCACCGGCATGCCGAGGGCGGTCATGCGGGCGAGCCCGGCGCCCTTGCCCCCGAGGAGCGCCACGCGCTCCTCGGGGGTCAGGTCGGGCTGCTCGGCGTCGAAGCCGCGCGCGAGGCCGGCGTCGGCCTCGGTCACGTGCGCTCCCCCGGGCGCACCGAGCCGTTCCCGGCGCCGATCAGGCGGCGGTCTTCTCCAGGATGTGGACGCCGCACGCCGAGCCGAGACCGATGACGTGGGCGAGGCCGACCTTCGCGCCCTCGATCTGGCGGTCGCCGGCCTCGCCGCGGAGGTGGTGGCAGACCTCCCAGATGTTGGCGATGCCGGTGGCCGAGATCGGGTGGCCCTTGGACTGCAGGCCGCCGGACACGTTCACCGGGGTGGAGCCGTCGCGCCAGGTGGCCCCGGACTCGAAGAAGTCGGCGGCGCCGCCCTCCTCGCACAGCTTGAGGTTGTCGTAGTGCACCAGCTCGGCGGTGGCGAAGCAGTCGTGCAGCTCGACCAGGTTCAGGTCCTCGGGGCCCACGCCGGCCTGCTCGTAGGCCTGCGTGGCCGCCACCCGGGTGAGGGTGTTCACGTCGGGAAGCACCTGGCAGGCCTCCTGCCACGGGTCGGAGGTGAGGATCGACGCCGACACCTTCACGGCCCGGCGCTGCTGCTCCTTGCTGAGGGTCTTCAGCTTGGCGCCGGACACCACCACCGCAGCGGCGCCGCCGTCGCAGTTGGCCGAGCACATCGGGCGAGTGTTCGGGTACGCGATCATCACGTCGCCCATCACCTGCTCGAGCGTCATCTCCTTGGTGTACGCCGCCAGCGGGTTGAGCGTGGAGTGCTTGTGGTTCTTCACGCTGATCTTGGCGAACAGCTCGAAGGGCTGCCCGGCGTACTGGTTCTCGTACAGGTACTCCATGCCGACCTGGGCGAACGTGCCCGGCATGGCGACCGTGCCGATGCGACCGTCGGTGCTGGCCACGGCGCCGTAGCGGCCCGAGGGCTCCCACTTCTTGGCGTCGCCCTTCGACTGGCCGCCCGCGCCGAGCAGGCCGGCCCCGGCCAGCTTCTCGACGCCCACGGCGAGGCCCATGTCGCACTCGCCGGCCTTGATGGCCATGATCACGGTGCGCAGGGCGGTGGCGCCGGTGGCGCACGCGTTCTGCACGTTGTACACGGGGATGCCGGTCTGGCCGATCTGCTTCTGCAGCATCTGCCCGGACGACTGCCCGATGAGGTTGCCGTAGGCCATGATCCCCATGTCGCGCATGGTGACGCCGGCGTCGGCGAGGGCGGCCATGGCCGCCTCCGCGCCCAGGTCGATGACGTCCTTGTCCGGGTGCTTCCCGAACTTCGTCATGTGGATGCCGAGGATGTAGATGTCGTCGCTGCTCATGTCGGTGCCCCCTCAGGCCTCGATGGGTTCGTAGCCGAAGCCGATGGCCTCGACGCCGTCGTCGTCGGTGCCGAGCGAGTACGTCGCCAGGCGGACCTTCATGCCGAGCTTGACGTGCTGGTCGTCGGGCTCGACGTTGATGATGTTCGTGCGCACGCTGGTGCCGCCCGCGTCGACCACACCGGCCACGAACGGCACCGGCACGCCGGGAGCGGCGAAGGTGACGATGGTGAACGAGCGCAGCACGCCCTCGGTGGGCACGTCGACCTGCGTGAACTCGGTGCCGAAGCACGAGGCGCAGGCGTTGCGGCGGTCGAAGTAGCGGGCACCGCACGAGGTGCACTCGTGGGCCACCAGGTGCGGGTCGTCGCCCAGCACCAGGTAGTCCACGATCGGGATCTGGGTCGTCGTTGCCACGGAGCTCCTGTCGGTTGTCGTGGTGCCCGCGTCCCCTGCGGTGCACCCGTGTCGGTGGATGGTAGGTGCGTCGGTCAGCTCACGCCGAACGGCCGGCGGGGGCCGTGGGGGTGAACCGCACCGGGTACCGCTTGATCCCGCCCACCAGCGGGATGCCGGCGGCCTCGAGGTACTCCGGCGGACCGGCCGCCTCGAGGTCGGGCAGGCGGGTCAGCAGCTGGCGCCAGGCCACGGCGAGCTCGCGCCGGGCGAGGTGGGCACCGAGGCAGAAGTGCGGACCGGGGCCGCCGAAGCCGACGTGCGGGTTCGGGTTCCGGCGCACGTCGAAGGTCTCGGGGTCCTCGAAGTGCTTCGGGTCCCGGTTGGCGGCGCCGTAGAACATCACGAAGCGCTCGCCGGCGTCGAAGTCGCGGCCGCCGATGGTGACCGGCTCGGTGGACGTGCGTCGCATGAACACCACGGGCGAGGCGTAGCGCACGATCTCCTCGACCGCCGTGGGCGTGACGCCCTCGATGTCGTCCTGCCAGATCCGCCGCTGCTCCGGGTTCTCCGTGAGGAACTGCATCGCGTAGCTGATGGCCGTGCGGGTGGTGTCGTTGCCGGCCACGGCGAGGAGGATGAAGAACGGTCCGAGCTCCTCCGGGGTCATGACGTCCTCGCCCAGCTCGGCCGTGATGAGCGCGGTGGTGAGGTCGTCCTTGGGGTTCTTGCGGCGGTCCTCGGCGACCTCGTTCAGCAGGCCGGTGAGGGTCATGCCGGCGCCGAAGAGCGCGCCCAGAATGTCCTCGCCCACGAACTCCGGGTCGCCGCCGCCGAGGATGACGTTGGTGGCGTCGAAGACCGTCTTGAACTCCGACCGGGGGATGCCCATCATGTCGCAGATCACGAGCAGCGGGAACGGCGCCGACATGGCCTCGACCAGGTCGACCTCGCCCCGTTCGCAGAAGTCGTCGATGACCTCGGTGCAGATGTGCTCGACGGACTCCAGCACCGACTCGAGCCGGCGGGGCGTGAACGCCCGCGACACGATGCCGCGCTGGCGGGCGTGGCGCGGGTCGTCCATGTTGATGAACGACCCGAAGAACTCCATCGCCTCGGGCGGCATGTCGGGGATGGCGACCGCGCCCTGGCCCGAACAGAACAGCTTGGGCTTGCGGCTGATCTCGGTGACCTCGTCGAAGGTGGTGACGGCGTGGAACTCGACGTCTCCGCCCATCAGGCCGAGCGTGTCGGGGATCGTCGAGGTCCAGAACGGCCCCTGGGCCCGCATCGCTGCGAAGTCGTCCATGCGGTCCTGGAGCGGCCGGCGCCAGAACTCGGGGTCGGCGATGTCGTGGCGGGGACCGTCGGGCTGCGTCATGGGCCGATTCTGCTCAGTGGCAACGGACGTGTCCAAGACGCGCGAGCTGGACCGGTTCGCGCCGCCGGCGACCTCCACCCCTACGCTCGCCGGATGCTCGACGACATCACCAACTGGGTGACGGACGTGGTCGAGACGCTCGGCTACGTCGGCGTCGCCTTCCTCGTCGCGCTCGAGAACGTCTTCCCGCCGATCCCCTCCGAGGCGGTGCTCCCGCTCGCCGGCTTCGTGGCGGGGCGGGGCGACGCCAACCTCGTCGGGATGATCCTCGCCTCGACGCTGGGATCGCTGGTGGGGGCCTGGGTCCTCTACGGGGTGGCGGCGGGCATCGGGCCGATCCGCCTCCGCCGGTTCATCGTGCGCTTCGGGCGCTGGTTCGGCGTGCGCGAGCACCACCTCGACCGGGCCGAGGCCTGGTTCGACCGGCGCTCCGACGCCGCCGTGCTCATCGGCCGCTGCGTCCCGCTCATCCGCTCGGTGGTGTCGATCCCGGCCGGCTTCCGGCGCATGGAGCTCGTCCGGTTCAGCCTGCTCACGGCGATCGGCAGCGCCATGTGGAACACCGCGCTCATCGTCGCCGGCGCCATCCTCGGCGACCGGTGGGAGGAGGTCGGCGACTTCGTCGGCCTGTTCCAAGCGGTCGTGATCCTCGCCATCGGCGCGATCGTCGCCTACGCGCTCTGGCGCACCGTCATCCGCCCGCGGCTCGCGGCGTCGGGCGACCTCCCGCCACCCGACCAGGACGACTGACGGGGGTCCGCCGCTACGGGCGCCGGGCGAGGAAGGTGTAGCCGTAGACGGCGAAGGCCCTCGCCTTCTCCTCGCCGCTCGCACCGGCGAAGGTGTCGAACGGGTCGCTGATCCGGACGTCGACGAAGCCGGTGTCCTCGAGCATCTTCTGCCAGCCCGCACGGGGCAGCCCGCCCGCGATTCAGTCGGTCCAGAGGTCGATGTCGCGCATCGCCTCCGCCGGCACCCGGTTGCCGTTGGCGATGTCGGCGAACTGGACGAACCCGCCGGGCCGCAGGGCCCGGAAGATCTCGGCGAACGTCGACTGCTTGTCCGGGCACAGGTTGATGACGCCGTTGGAGATGACCACGTCCGCCCAGCCGTCCTCGACGGGCAGCTCCTCGGCGAGCCCCTCGCGGAACTCCACGTGGCCGAGCCCGAGCGCAGCCGCCGCGGCGCGTGCCCGGTCCAGCATCTCCTGGGTCATGTCGACGCCCACGACCCGGCCGCCGTCGCCCACCTGCCCCGCGGCGACGAAGGTGTCGAATCCGCCGCCGGAGCCGACGTCGACCACCCGCTCGCCCGGCTCGAGCCGGCGAAGCACGAACGGGTTGCCCACGCCGGCGAAGGACTCCACGGCCTGGTCGGGCAGCGACTCGACCGCCTCCGCGTCGTACCCGAGGTGCGCGGCCGCCCGTCGGCCGGTGTGGAAGTGGAACGACCCGTCCGGGTTGGTCGCCACCTCCCGGTACTTCTCCTTCACCTGCTCGCGCAGCAACGCCGGATCGACCGCCACGTCGGCAGCCAGCAGCTCGTCGGTCATCGGTTCCCCCTCACGTCGCACACCCGACTCCCGCATCGTGCGCCCTCCCGGCGGTCGTGTCCAGCGTGCAGGCACGACCTGCAGAGCCGGCGCCGTCAGTGCCGGGCGGACATCCGGTCCTCGGCGAGGGCGTCGACGATGGCGTCGAGGTCGTCGTCGGGGATGACCAGCGGCGGGCAGATCGCGAGCGTCTGGCCCAGGGGCCGCACGACGACGCCCGCCTCCAGCAGGCGGTCGCGCACGGGCACGGCGTCCTCGCCGAGGTCGACCGCCCACAGCGCACCGACGCCCCGGCACGACTCGACCAGGCCCTCGTCGGCGAGGGACCGCAGCGCGGCGCCCAGCCGGTCGCCGAGGTGCCGAGCCCGGTCGACGAGCTGCTCGTCCTCGAGGATCGCCAGGTTGGCGAGCGCCGCCGCGCACGAGGCCGGGTGACCCGAGTACGTGTACCCGGTGCGCAGCAGCCAGCCCTCGTCCGCCTCGAGCGTGGCCGCCACACCCGCAGACACGATCACGCCGGACAGCGGCTGGTAGCCGGACGTGACGCCCTTGGCGAAGGTCAGGAGATCCGGGACGATGCCGTAGGCCTCCGCGGCGAACCGGGCACCGATGCGACCGAAGCCGGTGATGACCTCGTCGAGCACGAGGAGCGCGCCGTGGTCGTCGCACAGGCGGCGCAGCCCGGCGAGGTAGCCGTCGACCGGCAGGTGGACGCCGCCGGCGCCCTGCACCGCCTCGGTGATCACGGCCGCCACCCGCTCGCCGTGGGCGGCGAAGTACTTCGCTGCGGCCTCCAGGTCGTCCGCCGGCAGCTCGACGACATGCGGCACGAGGTCCCCCCACCCCGCCCGGTTCGGCTCGATGCCCTGCACGCTCGTGCCGCCCAGGTTCGTGCCGTGGTAGCCGCGGGTGCGGGTGAGCACGACCTGGCGCTCCTCCTCGCCGCGCAGCTGCTGGACGATGCGCACGAGCTTGAACGCGGTGTCCACCGCATCCGAGCCGCTGCAGCCGAGGAACACCCGACCCTCGGGCAGCGGCGACCACGACCGGATGCGCTCGGCGGCGGCGACGGCCACGTCGTTCGTGAACGGGTCGAAGGTGTTGTAGCAGTCGAGCGTCGCCAGCTGGTGGGCCACCGCGTCGACGATCTCCCGCCGGCCGTGGCCGACGTGGCAGTTCCAGAGGTTGGCGAGCCCGTCGACGTAGCGGTTGCCGTCCGCGTCCCAGAGCGCGGCCCCCTCGGCCCGCACGACCCGGACGAAGGCCGACTCCGGCTTGGCGGGTCGGGCGAACGGGTGCAGCAGCGCATCGGTCATGGGGGCCTACTCGAGGGTGGCGTAGCTGGTGGAGCGGTCGCCGGCGCCGGTGCCGCGGACCTCGTCGACGGAGGCGGCCAGCGCCTCGAGGAAGTCGTCGATGACCCCGGTGTTGGAGTTCGAGACGGTGGCGTGCAGGGAGTCGGGCGGCCCCTGCCGGTCGAGGTACCAGCCGCGGCGGCCGAGGGCCTCGCCCACCGCGAAGACGTCGACCGGGTCGGCAGCCGCCGGGTCGGCGGACAGGGCCAGGAGGTGGAACGTCGGGTCGCCGAGCACGGTGAGCCCGTCGATGGACCGGATGCCGGCACGCATGCGGTCGGCGTTCTCGAGCACCTGGCGGGTGAGGGCCACGTAGCCGTCCACGCCGAGGTGCTGCATCACCGCCCACGCCGCGGCCATCGGCAGGCCGGAGCGGGTGCCCTGCAGGTTCGGCGACGCGTAGAACCCGCCGAGCCAGCCGTCGAACACGAAGGTCTGGTGGGCCCGGAGCTCCTTCGTGCGGTGCAGGACCACCGACACGCCCTTCGGCGCGTAGCCCAGCTTGTGGATGTCGGCCGAGATGGTGGTGACGCCGTCGACCCGGAAGTCCCACGGCGGCACCTCCCGGCCGAGCATCTCGACGAAGGGCAGCACGAAGCCGCCCATGCACGCGTCGACGTGGCAGCTGGCGCCGACCGACGCTGCGAGCTGGGCGATCTCGGGGATCGGGTCGACGACCCCCTGCGGGTACTGCGGCGCCGAGCCGACGACCAGCACGGTG
>DASTYO010000137.1:0-30570 GCA_035764875.1 Acidimicrobiales bacterium
TAGCGGCGGTAGGCGGAGGGGAAGCCCGTCGGCGTGGTGACCGTGCCGTCCTCGTTGCGGCGGCTGCCCTCGAGGTCGCCGACCCGGTTGAGCGGGGCGACCACGCCGCCCATGAAGCGGGCGCACTCCTCGAGCACGCCGTGGACCGTGTCGGGGTCGGCGTGGCCGAACCCCTCGAAGCCGGTGAGGTCGCCGAGGCGGGCGACGTGGTCGAGCACGAAGCGGATGTCGTCGAGCGGAGCGGTGTAGTCGGCCATGGCGTCGAGCCTACCGAGGGGTAACCGGGAGGCTCCGTGGCAGGCTGGCCCGCGGTGACCGCAGACACGCTCCCCGCCTCCTCCGGCATCGGCGCCGTGCAGCGCGCCCGGTTCGACGAGCTCGACGCCCGCACGCTGTACGACCTGCTGCGCCTGCGCTCCGACGTGTTCGTGGTCGAGCAGGACTGCGCGTTCCTCGACCTCGACGGGCGCGACCTCGAGCCCGACGCCGAGCAGCTGTGGGTCGCCGACGGGGCGGGCGTCGCCGCCGAGCTCCGCCTCCTGCGTGAGCGCGGCGACGAGTGGTCGCTCGGCCGGGTGGTCGCCCGTGCCGATGTCCGATCCACCGGCGTCGCGTCCCGGTTGCTCGAGGCCGGGCTCGATCGGCTGCGGGAGCTGGGCTGCCGCACGGTCACCATCGGCGCCCAGGCACAGCTCGTCGACTGGTACGCCCGGTTCGGGTTCGAGCGGGCGGGGCCCCGCTACCTCGAGGACGGCATCCTCCACGTGCCGATGCGACGGTCGCTGGGGCCGGCGGGCGCATGAGCCTCGTCCCGCTCGACGCCGGGATCTACGCCTGGCTGGCCGACGACCCCGGCGACGGCAGACCCAACGCCGGCCTGGTGGTCGACGCCGACGCCGCCACGGCCATCGACACCCTGTGCACGCCTTCGCAGGCCACCGCCTTCGTGGCGGCCATCGAGGAGCTCGGGCTGCGCGTCCGGCGCACGGTCCTCACCGCCTCCACCATCGAGTTCGTCGGCGGCAGCAGCTCCTTCACGATGTCCGGCATGTACGGCCGCCGGCAGACGAGCCTCCACCTCGACCAGCCGCCGACCCCCGAGGTGTACCGCCGCCTGCTGCCGGCCGTGGCCCACGAGCTCGACGACGAGCTCACCACCCGGCCGGTGAGCCACATCGTGCAGGAGACCGTGCAGCTCACCCCCGCCGTGCGGCTCGAACCGGTCACCGGTGCCCAGGAGGAGAACCTCGTGGCCGTGGTGGAGGCGGCGGGCATCTGCTTCGCCGGCGCCATGGCGAGCTTCGGGGTGACGCCCCGCTGCTACCAGGGCGACCCGGGTCGCTGGGCCGACGAGCTCGACCGCGTCCTCGAGATGGCGCCGGTCATCGTGCCCGGCCACGGTCCCATCGGCGGCGAGGAGGAGGTGCGCGACCTGCAGGGCTACCTGCGGGCGTGCGTGGCGGCCGACGGCGACCCGGCCGCGATCCCGCCGGGGCCCTGGGACGGGTGGCGCCAGCGCGAGCACGACGAGGTCAACGTCGAGCGGGCGGCCATGCTCGCCCGGGGCGACACCTCCATCCCGCCGAGCATGCTCCGCGCCGCCGGCCTCCAGTAGCCCCGGACCATCAGACGGTGGGCATCACCACGAAGCGCTCGGCGAGGCAGCCGGGCTCGAGCCCGCCGGCTTCGGCGTTCTCCCGGTTCCACTGGCGGATCCACGGGTCGATGCCGTCGGGATCGCTGAGCTGGCTGGCGTGGCAGAGCAGTGCCTTGATCTTGCGGTCGAAGGTGTCGGTGATGTCGACGAAGTGGTCGGGGTAGCCGGGCGTGCTGCCCATGAACCACAGCTCCTCCACCGTCCAGGCCTCGAGGCCCTCCTCGAGCAGCTCGGGGAAGGCGAACGGGTTGCGGGAATCGGGGTAGACCGCCGAGCACGTGGCCTCCGCCGCGGCGATGTGGTCGGGGTGGTTGCGGTACACGGCCTCGAGGGTGCGCAGGGGCGACTGGGTGACCACCCGGCGGGGCCGCACCTCCCGGATCACCCGGGCGATGTCCCGTCGCAGGTCGAGGCTCGCCTCGAGCCGGCCGTCGGGGTGGCCGAGGAAGTGGAGGTCCTCGACGCCCACCTGGGTGGCGGCGTTGGTCTGCTCGCCGCGGCGGATCCCCGCGATGTCGCTCCGGGGCACGGCGGGGTCGAAGCCGCCGGCGTCGCCGTCGGTGACGATGCAGTACGTGACCTGGGCGCCGGCGTCGGTCCAGCGGGCGACCGACCCGGCGGCGCCGAAGTCGACGTCGTCGGGGTGGGCGACGACGACCAGCACCCGTTCCACCTCGTGATCGTCGAGCATCCGGTCACGCTACCTGCGGGTCCGGGAGCCGCCGCCTCGTCCTACGCTTGCCCACATGCCTCTCTTCGGCCGTGACAAGACCACGATGATCGCCCCCGAGGACGCGCTGCCCGGCCGGGACGAGCCGATCCCCGTGGCGCCCGCCCATGTCGTGCTCGGCACCCCGCTCCAGGGGCCCTGGCCCGACGGCCACGAGGTGCTCTACGTGGCGATGGGCTGCTTCTGGGGCGCCGAGCGCATCTTCTGGCAGCTCCCCGGCGTCCACGCCACGGCCGTGGGCTACATGGGCGGCTGGACGAAGAACCCGACCTACGAGGAGACGTGCACCGCCCGCACCGGGCACACCGAGACCGTCATGGTGGTGTACGACCCGGCGAAGGTCGGCGTCGACGACCTGATGAAGGCGTTCTGGGAGAACCACGACCCCACCACGCCCAACCGCCAGGGCAACGACGTCGGCACCCAGTACCGCTCGGCGGTGTACACGACCACGCCCGAGCAGCTGGAAGCGGTGCAGGCCTCACGGGAGAAGTACCAGGCGGCGCTCGCCGAGCGCGGCTACGGCGAGATCTCCACCGAGATCAAGCCCGCGGACGAGGCCGGCGACGGCACCTTCTACTACGCCGAGGACTACCACCAGGGGTACCTGCACAAGAACCCGATGGGCTACTGCAACCACGGGTTCTGCCAGGTCTCCTACGGGTAGCCGCTACCCGACGTTCGCGATGCCGCCGTCGACGACGATCGTCGCGCCGCAGAGGTAGCGACCGGCCCGGCTCGACAGGTACAGCGCGGCGCCGGCCATGTCGTCGGGCTCACCGATGCGGCCCATCGGGACGCCGCTGGCCACGGCCTTGCGGCCCTCCTCCGAGCCCAGCGCGAAGGCCATCATCTTGGACTCGAACGGGCCGGGAGCGATGGCGTTCACGTTGACGTGGTCGCGCACGAGGTTCTTCGCCAGGTGGCGGGTGAGGGCGAGGACGCCGGCCTTCGTGGTGCTGTACGCGTAGCTCTCCATGACCGGCGTGCGGATGCCGTCGATGGAGGCGATGTTGATGACCCGGCTCGGGTCGTCCTCGGTGCCGGCGGCCCGGAGCGCTCCGACGAGCGCCTGGGTGAGCAGGAACACGCCCTTGACGTTGATGCCGAAGACCTTGTCCCACGCCGACTCGGGGTACTCCTCGAGCGGCGCGCCCCAGGTGGCGCCGGCGTTGTTCACCAGCACGTCGAGGGTCCCGCCCGTGCGCTCGAGCACGGCGGCGGCAAGGGTGTCGACGCCCTCCTGGACCGACAGGTCGGCGGGGATCGAGGTGCAGGAGCCGGGCCCCATGGCGTCGAGCTCGGCGGCCGTCTCGTCGCACGCCTCGGCCTTGCGTGCCGAGATGTACACGTGGGCGCCGGCCTCGACGAACCCCTGGGCGATCATGGCGCCGATGCCCCGGCTGCCGCCGGTCACCACCACCTGCTTGCCCTCGACACCGAACAGTCGATCCAGCACTCCGGTCATGGGCCGGCAACCTAACAGCGCGCCTTGCACGAACTTGACCGGTCGGTCAGGCTGCGCCCCCGCACGACACACCACCGACAGGGGGACGAGATGATCCGACTGAGCGTGTTCTACCCGAAGACCGAAGGCGCCAGCTTCGATCACGACTACTACCGCGACAACCACGTGCCGCTGGCCTGCCAGACCTGGGGGCTCGACGCGTCGAAGGCGCAGATCGACAAGGGCGTCGACGGTCCGTACGAGGCCGCCGTGCACTTCACGTTCGACTCCCTGGAGTCGCTCGGGGCGTCGATGGGCGCCGAGGGCACGCAGGCCGTGATCGCCGACGTCGCGAACTACACCACCATCCAGCCGGTGATGCAGACGAGCGAGATCGTCAGCGGCTGAGCCCGCCGATCACCGGAGCTCGCGCTGCGGGCGCCCGGTGGCCAGGTACGTGATCCGCTTGGCGATGTTCACGGCGTGGTCGCCGAGGCGCTCGTAGTAGCGGCCCACCAGCGCCGCGCAGCTCACCTGCTCGCCCGCGAGCTGCTCGGCTGCCTCGTCCACGAACCGGCGGTGGATGGCGTCGAGCTCGTCGTCGACCCGGTCGAGCTCCTCCCCCGCCGTGCCGTCGTGGTCGCGGAACGCGTCGGAGGCCCGCCGCCACATGGAGCCGGCGATGTCGCCCATGTCCTGGACGGCACCCCGCAGCGACGGCGTCAGGTGCCGGCCGAAGCCGCGTGCCGCCTCGGCCGCGATGTGCTCCGCCAGGTCGCCGCTGCGCTCGAGCTCGGGCACGATGCGGGACACGGTCATGAGGAACCGGAAGTCGCGGGCGACCGGCGACTCGAGCAGCAGCTGCTGCTCGACGCTCTCCTCGATCTGGTACTCGAGGTCGTCGATGACCTCGTCGCGCGCCGCCAGCCGCTCGGCTCCCTCGACGTCGTCGTTCAGCAGCACGGTGGTGGCCCCGGAGATCCCCTCGATGACCAGACCGAACTGGCGCATCACGAGCCGCTCGATCTCCTCCAGGTGGGCGGCGAAGCTGACGCGGACGTGGCCGGGGTGGTCGGGCATGGCTCGACCGTACCCACTCCCCGAGCGGGTTGCAGGGACCTGCGCCCGCTGACACCTGCTGTTCACCTGCCGGTCGGCTCCGGGTAGGGGGACGGCAACCGCGACCGCAGGAGGCACCATGCCCACCAAGGACCACGGACCCAGCGTCAAGGACGACGAGCAGTACGAGGCGCTCCGCCGGGAGGGCGCCAGCAAGGAGAAGGCCGCCCGCATCGCGAACAGCGGCAGCCGCTCGTCCACCGGCAGGAAGGGCGGCAGGTCGGGCTCCTACGACGACTGGAGCAAGGACGACCTGTACGACAAGGCGAAGCAGGTCGGCATCGAGGGGCGCTCCAACATGAGCAAGGGCGAGCTGATCGACGCGCTCCGCAACCACTGACCGGGCGAGCTGGGCTGGACGGTGGCCGTCCGTCCGGTCTGCCCGGTTCTGCCGGACCACCGCCAGGGGTAGGTTGCCGGGATGCTCGGGCTCCGGACCTGCCCTCGCGGCAGGTTGCTCGTCGTGCTGGCGGTGCTCGCCGTCGCCGCCATCGCGCTGGTGCCCCGAGGCCTGGTGCGCGCCACCGCTGCCGCGCAGCTCGCGGAGCGGGATCGCGTCTCGGCACCCGAACCGGGCATCGCCGGCACGCCGGAGGCGGATCCCGACCTCCCGGGCGTCCGGGCGCTGATCGCCCGTGAGGAACAGGACGCCGCCCACCTGGTGATACGCCTCGTGACGTCGTCCCCTGCGGGCGACGTCGCGGCCGCCGTCGACGGCGCGCCGACGTGGCGGCTCCCGGACGCCGAGCCTCCTGCGCCCACCTGCGACGAGACCCCGGTCACCTGCGGGCCACGCGCGCCACCGCGCTCGATCTGACCGCACGCCGGCCACGCCGGCACCGCCAGATCGAAGCCGACGGAGGAGACCACCATGTCCCGCCCCTGCGAGCCGTCCTCGTGCTCGCTCTTCGTCATCGTCCCCGGGCACAGCAGCTCGGGGCCCGATGCCGCCCTGCTCGCACAGGCCCTGCACCACCGACTGCGCGCCGCGACCATCGCCGTGTGGACCGACGAGGCCGACGGCGTCGACCTCGCCACGGCCGAGCGCGCCGCGGCGGTCGCCGATGACCTGCAGCGCCGCACCGGGCTCCGCCCGGCATACGTGGAGCTGTCCGGCGACCTCTGCGACGCCGTCGCCCGCCTCGTGCAGCTCGGCCGGGATGCGGCGGTCGTCACCGTCGCCAGCACCGCCCCGAGACGGATCCGGACCGCCGTGCGCCGGGCGGCCGAGCGATCCCACGCCCACCTGGCGCTCGTCCCCGACGCCACCCCCACCGACCACCACGCTCGGGAGCTCATCTGATGGAAGACCGCACCGACCCTCGACCTGCGCCGGACCCCGACGCCGTCAGCCCCGACGCGGTCGCCGACGACGGCGTCGACGGCACCGGCTTCGCCAGCACCTCGCACCGCAGCATCTTCGCCGTGTACGCCCTCGCCATCGGCGCGGCCGTGGCGATCATGCTGTTCCTGCTGCGGCTCGGTGATGGGCTCACCGCCCCGACGCCGGAGGAGGGCGCCGCGGGCCTCGGCGTGGAGGAGGGCCACATCGACACCCACGCCGTGTTCTGGAAGCTGCTGCTCGCGATCGCGGTCGTCATCGTCGCAGCCCGCCTCGTCGGCGCGCTGTTCCGCCGGTTCGGCCAACCGCAGGTGGTGGGCGAGATCGTCGCCGGCGTCATCCTCGGGCCGACCCTGCTCGGCGAGGTGTGGCCGGCGGCGTCCGACTACGTCTTCAACGACGACGTCATGCCGTTCATCGAGGTGTTCGCGCAGATCGGCCTCGTGTTCTTCATGTTCCTGGTCGGCGCCGAGCTCGACCTGCGCCTCATCCGGGGACGAGGCCACGCGGCCGCCCTGGTGAGCCACGCCAGCATCATCGCCCCGTTCCTCAGCGGCATCGCGCTCGCGCTGCTCATCTTCCGCACGCTGGGCTCCCCCGACGGCGACTTCCTGCCCTTCGCCCTGTTCCTCGGTGCCTCCATGAGCATCACGGCGTTCCCCGTCCTGGCCCGGATCCTCACCGAACGCGGGCTCCACCGGACGCGGCTCGGTGCGGTCACCATCACCTGCGCCGCCATCGACGACGTCACCGCCTGGTGCATCCTCGCCGTGGTGGTCACCGTCGCGAAGGCCGACGGCGTCGCCTCGGCCCTGCCCACCGTCGGCTGGTCCGTCCTGTTCATCGCGGCGATGATCCTGGTCGTCCGCCCGCTCCTCAGCCGCCTCGCCCGCCACCACGAGGACGAGGGCCGGCTGTCCGGCACCGTGATGGCGATCATCTTCGTGGGCCTGGTGCTGAGCGCCCTCGCGACCGATCGCATCGGCATCCACGCGATCTTCGGCGCCTTCCTCTTCGGGGCGATCATGCCCCAGCGCTCCGAGCTCACCGAGGAGCTGTTCGAGAAGCTCGAGGACTTCTCGGTGATCTTCCTGCTGCCGCTGTTCTTCGTGTTCAGCGGCCTGCGCACCGACGTCCTCAGCCTGGGCACCGACCCGCAGCTGTGGCTGTACACGATCCTCGTGCTGCTCGTGGCCGTCGCCGGCAAGTGGGGCGGCAGCGCGCTGGCCGCCCGCATGGTGGGCATGGGGTGGCGGGACTCGCTCAGCCTCGGCATCCTCATGAACTGCCGCGGTCTCACCGAGCTGGTCATCCTGAACATCGGCCTCGAGCTGGGGGTCATCCCACCGGACCTGTTCTCGATGCTGGTGATCATGGCGCTGGTCACCACGTTCATGACCACGCCGATCCTGCGGCTGCTCCGCCCCGACGTCGACGCGGAGGTGGCCGCCGCGGCCGCCGGCCCCGAGCCCGACGAGGAGCTGCACCGCGTGCTGGTCCACGTCGCCTCCATGGAGAACGCCTACGAGCTCGTCCACACCGCCCTCGCCGCGGTCGACGTCGACGACGAGCGCATCGAGGTCGTGCTCCTGCGCACCCTGCACCTCGGCAACGACCACCTGCTGGCCGCGCCGATCGACAGCTCGTCGGTCGACCGCGCCCGCCGATCGCTGCGCCCCCTCGCCGAGTTCGTGGAGGGCTCCGGGGCGCGCGTGGTCACGCTGGCCGTCCAGACCACCGACATCAGTCGCGCCGTCATCGACGTCGCCTCCGAGCGCGGCGCCGACACCGTGGTGCTCAGCTCGCGGCGGCCGTTCAGCCCGAGCGCCCTGCGTCGGGGCACCCTGGGCCGGATCCTCGACGGGGTCCACGCCGACGTGCTCGTGCTGATCGACCCCACCGGCGCCGGCACCAGCCCGCCGCCCCGGGGCCAGGTGCTCGTCCCCTTCACCGAGCCCGCCGACCGGACGATCCGGATCGCGCGGCACATCGCCCGCACCCACGGCGCCACCGTGCGGCTGGTGGGCACGGCCCGGTCACAGGAGGCGGCGACCCGGCTCGCCGCCCGGCTCGCCGACGCCAGCGGCGGCATCACGTTCACCGAGCTCGGCAGCGACGAGACGGTGAGCGACCTGCTCGCCGCCGGCCACGGCGCCGACCTCGTGGTCCTCCCGCTCGACGGCGCCACCGCCGCCGGCGTCGTCGACGAACGCACCTGGTCGACCACGCCGGTCCTGGCGATCCGCGACCGCGCCCACCGCCGGCCGGATGCAGGTCCGGAGCTGGTCGAGGATCGGCTAGGAGCGCCCGTGCCGTGATCGTGCTGGCGACGCACGACTCGCCCGCCTGCCGCCGGGCCGTGGGGCGTGCCGCCGAGCTGTTCGGCGACGTCGACGTCATCGTCGCCACCGTCGTCCCCGGGCTCCGCACCACCGAGGACGCCGGCGCGATCCGAACCGTGCGGGCCGCCGTCGACGAGATCGCGCGTGCGTCAGCGCTCGACCTGCTCCGCCAGGCGTGCGAGGTCCTCGGCCCGCGGGCTCGCCCGCACCTGCTCACCGGCGACCCGGCGACGGCGCTGTGCCGGCTGGCCCGCGCCGTGCACGCCGACGCCATCGTCGTCGGGTCGCTCGCGGGCGACAGCGTGCTCGGCGCCGTGCGCGGCTCGGTTGCCTCCCAGATCGCCGCATCGGCGCCGTGCTCGGTCGTCGAGCTCGGCCGCTGATCAGCGCTCGGGCATCCGGTAGGCGGCCGCCGCCGGCTTCAGCGGGCGGGCGTACCAGAGCGGGCGGCGGAGGTCGCCGGTGGCCGGGCGGGTCAACGACAGCCAGTCGAGGTAGGCCTCGCGCGCCTTGGCCGTGTCGGCCACCACGTCGCCGTACTGGTCGCCGGGCTGGGCGGGGGTGACGTCGACCTTCTGGTGCCAGCACTGCATGCCCGAGATCGGGTCGGGTTGCACGCAGAACGTGGCGTTCTGGTGGACGCCCGTGTCGTTCCACCAGACGCGGCCGGTGTCGGGGTCGCTGGACTCCCAGGGCTGGTTGCCGTGCTCGCGCACCAGCTTCCAGCGGGAGCCGTCGCGCTCGAGGTGGGCCTTGCCGGAGCCCCACGACCGGCCCTGCTCCTCGTCGAGGCGCCACCGGCCCATGTGGTGCGAGGCGGCGACGACGCCGGGGCGGATGCCCTCGGTGCGCCACGCGGTGATGACGAAGTGCCCGATGCGGGTGCTGACCCGCACCAGGCCGCCCTCCTCGATGCCGAGCTCCTCGGCGTCCTCGGGGTGGATCCACAGCGGGTGCCGGTGGCTGATCTCGTTCAGCCACTTCGAGTTCGCCGAGCGCGTGTGGATGAGGGTCGGGATGCGGAACGTCGGCAGCAGGATGCGCTCGGTGCCCGCCAGGTCGAGGTCCTCCCAGTGCACCTGGGAGGGGATCCACTTCGGGGTGGCGTACTCGGGCCAGCCCCAGTCCGCGAGCGTGGTCGAGAACAGCTCGAGCTTCTTGGACGGGGTCGGGAAGCCCTCCTTGGCCTCGCCGTCGACGTCGACGGCCGGGGAGCCGTCGCCGAGCGGCGCCAGCTTCAGCTCGTCGAGCTCGTCGGGGTCGCCCGACCAGGTGCCGGGGGTGCCGGGCTTGCGGTACACGCCCTCGTCGTCCTTCGCGCAGCCCTCGAGGTCGGCCGGGTCGACCGGGCGCTCGTAGGGCTCGTAGGGGTCGGTCGGCACGGCGTAGGCGCCCCGGTCGCGCATGTACTCCAGCGGCGTCTGCCCGGCTTCGGCCGCGGCCTTCGCCAGGTCCGGCACGCTGTCGGCGAACATCCGCTCGTAGTACTCGTCGACCGAGATCGGCTCACCGGGCCGGGCCTTGCTCTCGAACCACTGCCGGATGCCGAGGGAGCCGTCGGGGTCGATCCGCCAGGACAGGTCGATCCAGAACTCGTTCTCCTCCCACACCTCGCCGGGGTTGTACTCGAAGCTGCGGGTGCCGGGGGGCAGCTCGCCGCCGTTGCGGATCTCGGCGAAGCGCCGGAACGCCGACTGGCGGAACCCGATCCAGCGGCCGGCGTGGGTCTCGTAGCTGTGCACGTCGTGGCGCTCGACGGAGACGCCCATGGGCAGCACGTAGTCGGCGAACCACGCCGTCTCCGACCACGTGGGCGTGAGCGCCACGTGGCAGCGGACCTTCTCCGGGTCGCTCAGGGCCTCGAGCCACGTGAACCCGTCGGGGTTCGTCCACACCGGGTTGTAGACCCGGGAGAAGTACACCTCGAGCGCGCCCCGCCCCTCGTTGAGGAAGTGGGGCAGCAGGATCGACATCTCGTGGTAGCTGAGCGGGTACTCGGTGGGCCACTCGAGCTCGTTCCAGCGCGGGATGGTGGGGGCGCCGAGCGGGGCGGCCGGCTTGAACTTGTTCATCTCGTTCCCGGCCGTGCCGCCCTTGGTGGCGACCGAGCCGGTGAGCACGTTCAAGAAGAACAGGCAGCGGGCCACCTGCCAGCCGCCGAGGTGCCCGGCGCCGGCGGCCCGCCAGTTGTGCGACGCGAGCTTCGTGGGGTGGGCGCCGATCAGCTCGGCGAGCTCGCGGATGGTGCCGGCGTCGATCGCCGTCTTCTGCTCCGCCGCTTCCGGCGTGTACTCGGCGTACTCGTCGAGCAGCGCAGTGCGGACCGACGACCACTCGACCGGCAGGTCCGGTCGGGTGCGGCGCAGGTACGTCTCCCAGTTCGTCCACCGGCGCACGAACGACTCGTTCCACGTGCCGTCCTGGACGAGCAGCCGGGCGATGGCCAGCAGCAGGTACGGCTCGGTGCCCGGCCACGGCGCGAGCCAGTAGTCGGCCTTCGCGCCGGTGTTCGACAGGCGCGGATCGACGGCGATGACCTTGGCGCCCTTGGCCTGGGCCTCCATGATCCGTTGGGCATGGGGGTTGAAGTAGTGGCCGGCTTCGAGGTGGGCGGAGATGAGGAAGATCACCTCGGCGTTGGCGAAGTCCGACGAGGGCCGGTCGTGGCCCATCCAGGACTGGTAGCCGATGCGGGCGTTCGACGAGCAGATGTTCGTGTGCGAGTTGTGCCCGTCGACGCCCCAGGCCTTGAGCACCCGGTCCGTGTAGCCGTCCTCGCCGGGTCGGCCGACGTGGTACATGATCTCGTTGTGGCGGTCCTCGACGATCGCCTGGCGGATGCGGCCGCCGATCTCCTCGAGCGCCTGGTCCCAGCTGATGCGCTCCCAGCGCCCCTCACCCCGCTCCCCTGCCCGCTTGAGCGGGTGCAGGATCCGCTCCGGGTCGTACACCTGGTTGAGCGTGGCCGGGCCCTTGGCGCAGTTCCGCCCCCGGCTGCCCGGGTGCTCGGGGTTGCCCTCGATCTTGCGGATCTCGCCGGTCTCCTGGTCGAAGTAGGCGACGAGCCCGCAGCCGGCCTCGCAGTTGAAGCACGTGGTGGGCACGAGCGTGTACCGGCGCTCCTCCCGCTTCGGCCACGCCTTCGCGTCGAGCTCGCGCCAGTCGTGCCACCGCTCGTGCGGGGGGTAGTTGTGCAGATCGGTCATGGGTGGCTCCCGGTCACGAGAGGGGCACGGACTGTCCGGCCCGGACGAAGGCGTCCTCGTAGGCGAACATGCCGCCGAGGGCGGCGAGGCCCGCCACGGCGACCAGGGCCGGGCTGTCGATGTCGACGCCCAAGGCCAGGGTGGTGAGGGCCGCCGGCACGACGAGGCCGAGCACGACGCCGCCCCACCAGAACTGCTGGGCCCAGGCGCCCCGGGTCATGGCGTGCACGGCGAGCTCGACGTGGCGGCTGCCGTGCGACGTGAGCTCGACGGCGAGGAGGGCGGCGGTGGCGAGCACACCGCCCAGGAGCACCCAGCGCACGGCGGTCGGCGCGGGCACGTCCATGAACAGGTCGAGGACGGCGTAGACGGCACCGCCGGCGGTGACGGCCTGGGCGAGCAGCACCGGGAGCAGCAGGGGCGTCTGCCACAGATCCCGTCCCTCGCACTGGGCGAACAGGTACGCCGTGTAGCCAGCCGTGCCGGCCGCGCCCAGCGCGGCGAGCGGCGCCAGCCAGTCCAGCACGTCGGGGGCGTCGAGCACGCCGGCGAGGAACCAGGCCGCGGACACGACGCTGAAGGCCATGAGCACGTAGGCGCCCTTCACGAGCCACGAGGTGCGGTTCCCTCGTGTCAGGAGGTAGTGGAAGCGCGTCGGCTGCTTCAGGTCGGTGATGAGCAGGAAGCCGGTGGCGGCCAGGAACACCCCGGCGACCATCGGCGGCACGACGCCGACCGCGGCCTGCACGTCGCCGTGGCCCAGCAGCACGAGCAGCGCCGCCACGGCCATCACGCCGGCCGCCACGGCCTTGGTCACGAGGTAGCCGGACACCCGCGACTTCCACGTCATCGGGTGAGCGGTGGTGTAGGCGGTGCGGCCGACCACTCCCGGCTGGTCGGTCGGCTTGGTGCCCAGCGCCACCGGGATGGTCGGGTGCGCCGGCGTGGTCTCGGCCCAGATCAGTCCGTCGTTGGCGATCGCCGTGCGCGTGGGATCGAGCGAGGCCTGGTCGGCGCCCCGGTAGAACACCTTCGGCTTCGTGTTCTGCTCGGGGGCTCGCACGGCCACGTCGTCACGGGCCACGATCCGGCTGATCTTCGACGTCGGGTCGTCCAGGTCGCCGATGGTGATCGCCTGCGTCGGGCACACGATCTGGCACGACGGCTCGAGCCCCACCTCCAGGCGGTGGTTGCACATGTTGCACTTGTGCGCGGTGTTCGTCTCCGGGTTGATGTACAGCGCGTCGTAGGGGCACGCGTTCATGCACGACTTGCAGCCGATGCAGTTGGAGTCGTCGAAGTCGACGACCCCCTTCGGGTCCCGGTAGAGCGCCGACGTCGGGCAGATCTTCATGCACGGGGCGTCGTCGCACTGGTTGCAGCGCATCACGCTGAACTTGCGGGCGACGTCCGGGAACGTGCCCGTCTCGATGTACTTCACCCACGTCCGGTTCACCCCCAGCGGCACGTCGTGCTCGCTCTTGCACGCGACCGTGCAGGCGTGGCAGCCGATGCAGCTGTCGCTGTCGAGCAGGAAGCCGAGCCGGGTCACGAGCGCGCGGGCACGGTGTCGTCGGCGTGGGCGGCCCGCCAGGCGGCGTAGCCGCCGACCAGGTCCGAGACGTCGGTGAACCCCGCTGCAGCGAGGCGGCTGGCGGCGATCGACGAGCGGTAGCCGGCGGCGCAGTAGACGATGGTGGGGCGTGACGCGTCGAGGCGGGCCAGCTGCTCGTTGAGGCGGGTGAGCGGGATCGTGATCGCACCGGGGATGACCCCGAGCGCGACCTCCCCCGGCTGGCGGACGTCGACGAGCTGGAGGTCCGGTTGCCCGGCCAGGGCGGCATCGAGTCCGGCCACGTCGACCCGCGAGCTGCGCACCACGTCGTCGGGCTGCTCCTGCATCGCCCGGATCGGCTCGGCCAGGTGGCCCACGACCGTGTCGAAGCCGATGCGGGCCAGCCGGTTCTTGGCCTCCAGCTCGAGGCCCGGGTCGGTGATCAGCACGATGGGCACGCCCGGCTGGACGACGCCGCCTGCGTACTCGGCATACCGGCCGGACAGCCCGACGTTCACCGCACCGAGCAGGTGCCCGACGGCGAACTCCTCCGGGTCGCGGGTGTCGAGCACGATGGCCCCGGTGCGCTGGCGGCGGATCACCTCGGCGAGGTCGAGGGGCGGCGGCGGCGCCGCCTCGTCGAGGATGGCGTGGAGCTGGCGGTTCCGCGTCGCGTCGAAGGAGAAGTACGCCGGCGGCGCGCTCTGGCCGTCGGTGACCGCCCGCACGAAGTCGTCGACGCTCATCGGAGCCAGGGCGTAGTTCGAGCGCCGTTGCTCGCCGATGGTGGAGGTGGTCTCCGTGGACAGGTTCTTCCCGCACGCCGAGCCGGCGCCGTGGGCGGGGAAGACCTTGGTCTGGTCGGGCAGGGTCAGCAGCTGGGTCTGGAGCGACTCGTGCAGCTGCAGGGCCAGCTCCTCGCTCGAGATGCCCTTCGAGGAGAGCAGGTCGGGCCGGCCGACGTCGCCGACGAAGAGCGTGTCGCCGGTGAGCACGCCATAGGGCACCGGGTCGCCCGCGTGCTCGTAGACGACCACGCTGATCGACTCGGGCGTGTGGCCGGGCGTGTGCCGGACCTCGAGGACCACGTCGCCGAGCTCGATGCGCTCACCGTGGGCGAGCTTGCGGGACTCGAACTCCGTCTCCGCCGCCGAGCCGTAGCCGATCTCGGCGCCGGTGGCGGCCGCCAGCTCCAGGTGGCCCGACAGGAAGTCGGCGTGGAAGTGCGTCTCGATGACGAGCTCGATGCGCAACCCGTGGAGGGCGGCGGACTCCAGGTACGGGCCGATGTCGCGGCGCGGATCGACCACCACCGCCCGGCCGGTCGACTCGTCGCCGATCAGGTACGAGGCCTGCGACAGGCAGTCGAGGTAGTGCTGCTCGAAGATCACGGCGGAACCCCCTTGGCGCCAGCGGTCGTCCCCCGACACCGCTGATCCGAATGTACGGCCATTCGGTGCACCGGTCAAGTCTCGCCGGCGGTGGCTGCCCGCTCACCTCACGGCCTGAGCACCACCTTGATGCACTCGTCTTCCTTCTTCTGGAAGATCTCGTAGCCGTGCGGCGCGTCGCTGAGCGGCAGCTGGTGCGTCGTGAGGTCCTCGGTGCCGAGGGGGTCGCCCTCGCCTTCGAGCAGCGGGAGGATCTCGGGGATCTAGCGCTTCACGTGGGCCTGGCCCATGCGCAGCTGCACGCCCTTGTCGAACAGCTCCATCATCGGCATTGGGTCGGCGCCGCCGCCGTACACGCCGATGATCGAGACGGTGCCGCCCCGGCGCACGGTGTGGATGGCTGCGTGGAGCGCGCTCAGCCGGTCGACACCGGCCTTCTCGGCGAGCGGCGCCGCCAGGCGATCGGGCAGCAGACCGACGAGCTTCTGACCCAGCGCGGCGAGCGGCGCGCCGTGGGCCTCCATGCCGACCGCGTCGATCACGGAGTCGGCGCCCCGGCCGTCGGTCATCTCCCGGATGGCGGCGGGCACGTCGTCGACGGCGAGGGCGTCGAGGGTCTCGATGCCGTGGCGCTCCGCCATGCGCAGGCGCTCCTGGATGAGGTCCACCGCGATCACACGGGCCCCCTTGTGCCGGCCGATGCGGGCGCACATCTGCCCGATCGGCCCGAGGCCGAAGACCGCCAGGGTCCCGCCATCGGGCACGTCGGCCCACTCGACGGCCTGCCACGCCGTGGGCAGCACGTCGGACATGAAGAGGACGCGCTCGTCGGGGTGCTCGTGCGAGACCTTGATCGGACCGAAGTGCGCCTGCGGCACCCGCAGGTACTCGGCCTGGCCACCGGGCACCGAGCCGTACCCGGGGCGCGTCGCCCTCACCACGGCGCCGGCGGCGATCAGCGGTACGCGGTGCGCGTGGGCAGGATGCGCAGGACGCCGCGCACGAGGCGGCCGGGCGTCCACAGCCCGGTGGTGCGTGCGTTGAGCACGTCGAGCTCGAGCGGGACGAGGATGTCGTGCTGCAGATCGGCGAGCGTCATCCGGCCCGAGTCCACGATGTCGAGCAGCTCGCCGGCCAGGAAGGCCGTGGCCTGGGCCCAGCCGGTCTGCTCGGCGAGGCGGGCGGCGGCGAACCGGAGCTCGACCTCCGTGCCGTGCGCCAGCTGGTTCAACCACGCCCAGACCGGGACGTACCCGCCGTCGGCGCCGGCGACCTCGGCGAAGCGGCCGTCGAGGAAGGCCTGGCACTCGTCGATCAGCGTGAGCGCTTCGGGATCCTGTCGTTGCCACCCCATGGTCGCCTCCTCTCGGCGTCGAGCCCCATCGTCGCCGAGAGGAGGCCGGCGGCGGGAGGGCCGAAGGTCAGCACGCTCCCGGGCCTTCGGGCGCCGCTCGCGCGGGAGCTCCTCGCACCTACCCGGCGGCCGCCAAGGGGCCGGGCCCGGCCAGGATGCGGGCGATGTCGTCGGCCTCGAGGGTCTCGTGCTCGAGCAGCTCCCCGGCGAGGGCGTGCAAGGCGGCCTCGTGCCGCTCGAGCTCGGCGCGGGCGCGTACGCCCTGCTCCCCGAGGATCCGCGCCACCTCCTCGTCGATGACGCGCGCCGTCTCGTCGGAGTAGTCACGGGTGTGGACCAGGTCCTCACCGAGGAAGACCGGACCCTGCGTGCCCCAGGCCATCTCGCCGAGTCGCGGCGACATGCCCCACTCCCGCACCATCCGCCGGGCCAGCTCCGTCGCCGAGGCCAGGTCGTCGGCAGCGCCCGTCGAGACGTCGCCGAACACCAGCTCCTCCGCCGCCCGGCCGGCGAGCCGGATCGCCAGCGCGTCGGCGAGCTCGCCCTGGCGCCGCAGCTGCCGCTCGGCCACCGGCACCTGCTGGGTCGCGCCCAGCGCCACCCCGGCCGGGAGGATCGACACCTTGTGCACCGGGTCCGCACCGGGCAGGACCGACGCCAGCAGGGCGTGACCGGCCTCGTGGTAGGCGACCGTCCGCTTCTCCTCCGCGCTCAGCGCAAGCGAGCCGCGAGGCACGCCGAGCAGCACGCGGTCGCGGGCAGCGTCGACGTCGAGCCGCCCGATCACCGTCGAGCGCCGGCGCACCGCGATCAGCGCCGCCTCGTTCAACAGGTTGGCGAGGTCGGCGCCGCTCATGCCCGGCGTGCCCCGGGCGAGCAGGTCCAGGTCGACGTCGGGTCCGAGCCGCTTGCCGCGCGCGTGCACCTCGAGGATCGCCCGCCTCTCGACCGCAGTGGGCAGCGGGATGACGACCTGGCGGTCGAAGCGGCCGGCGCGCAGCAGCGCGGCGTCGAGGATGTCGGGCCGGTTGGTCGCCGCCAGCACCACGATCCCCTCGGTGGGCTCGAACCCGTCCATCTCCGCCAGGAGCTGGTTCAGCGTCTGCTCGCGCTCGTCGTGACCGCCGCCGAGGCCGGTCCCCCGCTTGCGCCCGATGGCGTCGATCTCGTCGACGAAGAGGATCGACGGCGTCTCCTTGCGCGCCGTGGCGAACAGGTCGCGCACGCGGGCCGCGCCGACTCCGACGAACATCTCGAGGAACTCCGAGCCGGTGATCGAGATGAACGGCACGCCGGCCTCGCCGGCGACCGCCTTGGCGACGAGGGTCTTGCCCGTGCCAGGCGGTCCCACCAGCAGGATCCCCTTCGGGATGCGGGCGCCGATCTCGGCGAAGCGGGTGGGGTCCTTCAGGAAGTCCACGACCTCGCTGATCTCGGCCTTCACGGCGTCGTACCCCGCCACGTCGGCGAAGGTCGTGCTCGTGCGCTCGGCGCGGTGGATCCGGGCGCGGCTCCGGGTGAAGGCGGATGCACCGGTGAGCTGGCTCGATGCCCGCCGCGACATCCACACGAGCACGCCGACGATGAGCAGGAACGGCAGCAGGTACAGCAGCAGCTGACCGAACCAGTCGCTGCTGGCCGCCGCGTAGTTCCGCTCGACCTCGTGCTCGTCGAGCAGCTCGACATCGGCGTCGGGGATGCCGCCCGGCGGCCCCTGCGTCGTGAACGCATCCCCGCTGGTCAGCGTGCCCTCGATCTTGCCGCTGTCCTGGTGGATCTCGACCGACTCGACGCGGCCGGCGACGACGCGCGCGCGGAACGTCGCGTAGTCGAGCTCGTCGGACGTGCTCGGCGACGGGACCAGCGCGAAGAAGCCGAGGACCAGCGCGACGCTCACGGCCACCCACACCCACCCGCGGCGCAGACCCGGTCCGGTCGGTGCACCGGCGGGCCGGCCGGCCGGGGGTGGCGGCAAGGACGGGCTCACGGCACGATCGTCCGCCTCCGCGGCGCGCCCGGGCAGGGTCGAAGGTCCTGGTCGTCGGGGCGCCCCGGCAGCGATCCGCCCAGGCTGTGACGTTCGGCCCTGGGCCCCCGCCGGCCCGCCTGGTCGAGTGGACCATGATGGCGACGCGGACACGGAAGATCGTGCGGTTGGCGGCCGGTGCCGGGGCGGGGGCCGGCGTGGTCGCCCTGCTCCGCAACCCCCGCTGGCAGGCGCGGCTCCACCGGCTGGCGGACGGCCTGCACGACACGATCTTCCCCAGCGAGCGCGCGGACCGGCCCGGTGCACCCGCCGATCGGCCGCCCACCCCCGCGGTCGACGAGGCCCACGCGCCCGGTCACCGCCACCTCGCGGCGGCACCGGACCTGGAGCCGCACGGGCCCGGGCCGGCGGACGCCCACACCGTCGTGGACCACCGCCCCGGGCACGTGCACAAGGGCTGACCGGCCGGCAGCGCCGGCCCTGGCTCAGGCGGCCAGGCCGAGCGCCTCGGCGTCGTCGCGCAGCTGGCGCAGCACCCGCTTCACCATGCGGCGGGCGCCCTCGTCGCTCAGGCCGAGCTCCTCGCCGATCTCCCGGAACGACCGGGCGCGGCCGCCGACCATCCCCATCCGGAGCTCCACGGCGCGGCGCTCGACCGGCTCGAGCGACTCGAGGAGGCTGGTGACGAGCTCGTCGTGGAGCTCGGCGACGACCTGGTCCTCGGGCCCGACGGTGGCCCCGGCGAGCAGGTCGCCCAGCTCGTCGTCGCCGTCCTCGCCGATCGGCTTGTCGAGGCTGGCGAGCGCGGTGAGCCGGTGCAGCTCGGCGAGGTCGGGATCGAGCTGCTCGGCAGCGCCGCCGGTGGCCCGGAGCGCGGCGCGGAGCTCGGCCGAGCGGTCACCGGGGATCCGGATGAGGCTGCCCTTCTGGTCGAGCGCCCGGCCGATGGCCTGGCGGATCCAGAAGGAGGCGTACGTGGAGAACTTGAAGCCCTTGCGCCAGTCGAACTTGTCGACCGCGTGCTCGAGTCCCAGGTTGCCTTCCTGGATCAGGTCGAGCAGCTCCATCGACGGGGGCAGCGGGTAGCGGCGGGCCATGCTGACCACGAGGCGCAGGTTGGCCCGGATGAACCGGTCCTTCGCCCGGGCGCCGGCCCGCACCGCACGGCGCAGCTCGGGGCCGGTGTCGCCGGCGTCGAGGCGGGCCTGGGCGGCCCGGCCGGCTTCGATCTGCTGGGCCAGGTCGCGCTCCTGGGCGGCGTCGAGCAGCGGCACGCGGCCGATCTCGTCGAGGTAGAGGCCGGTGGAGTCCTTGAGTGTTCGCATCGTGCACCTTCCAACCGCGAATGACACGACTGTCATTCCCGTCCCGCCCCCGTCGGCGAGTGCCACGCGGCACACCTCCTCCACCTCCTTCCTGTGCGGAGGTGGCGGGCCAGCCTCACCATCCGCCCTGGCGGCTCCCGGCGCAAGGGTCCTTCGGCATGCCCAGTGGCTTCACAGGTACTGGCCGGGCGGCGTGGGCTGGGACCCCCGGCCGAGCTGGCGCTGGAGCTCCTGGAGCTGCTCGACCGACACCATCTGCCGGGCGAACATCGCCGCCTGGATGCCCTGGAACAGGCCGTTCAGCCAGCCGACGATCTGGGCTTGCGCGATGCGCAGCTCGGACTCGCTGGCGCCGACGTCCTCGAGGGGCAGCCCGAGCGAGCTGAGCTCGGCGCCCAGGTCGTCCGACACCAGCGACCGGATGGCGTCGACCGCCCGGTGCTGCACGTCGAACAGCCGGCGTCGCCCGGCGTCGTCGAGCGGCAGCTCGTGGACCTCGATGGTCAGCATCTGCAGCATGTTGGCCACGCGGATCAGCGCCGCCGGGTTGGAGACGACCGAGCCGTCGTCCGACGGTTCGTCCGCGCCGTTCTCCGAGGTCATGGCACCGTGAGGACGGGGCACGCCGCGTGGTGCGTGACCTTCTGCGACACGCTGCCCTGGAGCAGCCCGGACAGCTCGCCCAGGCCTCGCCGGCCCACCACCACGACGTCGGCGCCGAGCGCCGCTGCGTGGGCGAGGATCGCGCCGGCCGGATCGCCGCGCGCCACGTGGCACTCCACCCGCGGAGCGCCGGCCGTGCGAGCCCGCTCGGCCGCGGTCTCGACCATCTGCTCGGCGGCGTCCCGGAGGATGGCGGCCTCCGAGAGCTCGAGGTGCTCGAGCCGCTCGAACTCCTCCAGCCCGCGGGGGATCCGGCCGGAGCGGGTGTCGGTCAGGACGTGGACCAGGTGCAGCTCGGCCTCGCACCGGGCCGCCAGCTCCGCAGCGAGCTGCACCGCCCGCAGCGCGTGCTCCGAGCCGTCCACCGCAGCCAGCACCCGGTCCATGTCGACTCCCGTCTCTCGTACCGCCGAGGGACCTCGCTGCCCTCCAGGTTCCGCCCGCGCCGACCCGACCGCCAGGGTCCTTCGGCCCGTTCCGGGCCGTGGCGCCGAGCGCCGGCCGGTGCGGTTCCGCAACGCGATCGTTAGGATCCGGCAACGTCTCCGCGCGGGCGCTGCTCGCCCCGCTCGGCTCCTCCGCCCGCACCGACGCCCCGGGATCTGCTCCTCCCCCATGCACCTGCTGCTCGGACATCCACTGCGCGCTGCGGCGCTGCTCGTCCTGCTCGCCGTGACCACGCTGGCGCCCGCGCACGCTCAGGCCGACACGAAGGAGAAGCGGGAGGAGGTGCAGCGCCAGCGCGCCGCGGTCGCCGCCCAGGTCGACACGCTGCGGGCCACCGACGCCCAGGTCGAGGCGGCCCTGCGCACGCTCGAGGGCAACGTGCAGGCCCGAACCGCCGAGCTCCGCGACGCCGAGCGCCAGGCCGCGGCAGCCGAGACGGCCCTCCAGTCGGCCACCGCCGACGTAACGGCGAAGGAGGCCGAGATCGCGGCCCTCGACGCGGCGGTGAAGGAGCTGGCCGTCGAGGCCTACATCCGGCCGCCGTCCTCGGGCGGGCTCATCGACGCACTCGCCACCGCCAGCATCGGCGAAGCCGAGCTGAAGCAGACGCTCCTCGAGGCCAAGTCGGCCAGCCAGCTCGACGTGCTCGACCAGCTGGCCCGAGCCCGCGAGGACCTCGAGGTGGCTCGGGCGGCGGCGGCGGAGGCCGCCACGGTGGCCGAGCAGCGACGGACCTCGGTCGCCACCGAGCTCGACCAGGTCTCCCAGGCCCGGTCGCAGCAGGCGGAGCTCGTCGTGCAGGTCCAGGACCGCCTCGACCAGCGCCTCGCCGAGGCCCAGTCGCTCGCCGAGCTCGACGCCGAGCTGGCCGCGCAGATCGAGGCCGAGCAGCGGCGCCTCGCGGAGGAGCTGGCTCGCCAGCAGGCCGCCGAGCAGGCCGCCGCCGCGGCGCGGGCCGCGGCGGAGGCCCGACAGCGGGCAGCCGCCCCACGCACACCGGCCACGCCCGCCCCGCCGGCCACCCCCGCCGCACCCTCGGCGCCCGCCACCGTCTCCATCACCGGCTCGGGCAGCATCGTGTCGGTGCGGGGCATCCGGGTGCACCAGAGCATCGCCGACCGGCTCGCCCAGATGCTCGCCGCCGCGGACGCGTCCGGCATCTCGCTCGCCGGCGGCGGCTACCGCGACCCGGCCGGCCAGATCGCCGTGCGCCGCGCGAACTGCGGCACCAGCTACTACGCCGTGTACCAGATGCCGGCCAGCAGCTGCTCCCCGCCGACGGCGCGCCCCGGCACCTCGATGCACGAGCAGGGCCTCGCCATCGACTTCACCTACGGCGGCCGGGTCATCAGCAGCCGCTCGGCGCCCGCCTTCCAGTGGCTGGCCGCGAACGCGTCGCGCTACGGGCTCTACAACCTGCCGAGCGAGCCCTGGCACTGGTCGGCGAACGGCCGCTGATGGACGAGGCCGTCCGCATCGAGGACGACGGCGCCGTGCGCCACCTGGTGCTGTGCCGTCCCGACGAGTTCAACACGATCACCACGACGCTCCGCGACGAGCTCGGCGCGGCCCTCGACGACGCCGAGCGCGACCGCAACGTGAAGGTCGTGCTCGTGCGGGCCGAGGGCAAGGCGTTCTGTGCCGGGTTCGGCCTCGACTGGTCGACGCTGTCCCAGGCCGACGAGGAGGAGCGCTCCGGTCGGGTGTGGGACACCGTGGCCGACGTCCAGATGATCGGGACGTTCGGCAACACCTTCGCCAAGCTGCACTCGATCTCGAAGCCCACCATCGCTGCGGTGCAGGGGTGGTGCATCGCCGGCGGCACCGACATGATCCTGAACGCCGACCTGATCGTGGCCGGCGAGTCCGCTCGGTTCGGCTACCCGCCGGCCCGGGTGTGGGGGGTACCCGAAGCGCCGTGGGTGTGGGTGGCCCGCCTCGGCCTCGAACGGGCGAAGCGCTACCTGTTCACCGGCGACGAGCTCACCGCCTCCGAGGCGGCGGCCGCCGGCATGATCCTCGAGTGCGTGCCCGACGAGGAGCTGCAGTCCCACGCGGCGGCGCTCGCCCAGCGCGTGGCGATGCTGCCGCTCAACCAGCTGCAGATGATGAAGTGGATGCTGAACGACGTCGCCCGTCACCAGTACCAGCCCGACACCAGCCGCCTGCTCGGCTTCGTGTTCGACGGGGTGGCCCGCCACACCCAGGAGGGGCTCGACTTCGTGGCTCGCGCCCAGGAGATCGGCTGGCGGGAGGCCGTCCGCGAGCGCGACCGTCCCTTCGGCGACTACGGCGAGCGCCGCTCGTCCTGACCCAACTCAGCCGTCGCTGAAGGCAGCGGCGATCATGAGGACGGTGGCGAGGCCGGTGACCACCGTGGCGCCGATCCCCACCGCCATCGCGGCCGCGGGGTGCACCGGCGACTCGCCGGCGCGGAGGGTGACGTGCAGGTCGTCGTAGTGCCGCCCCGCCCACACCAGCAGACCGGCAGAGACGCACACCACCGCGATCCCGATGGCGCCGAGCGCGAGGTGCATGGTGGCGCCGAGACGGGTCGTGAACAGCCCGACCACGAGCCCTGCGAAGGCAGTGCGCTCCCACGCGAGCGACGTGCGCTCCTGCTGGAGCAGCGGATCGAAGACCTCCTCGGGCCGCATCAGGCGTTCACCGCCACGAGCACCGCCGCAGCCACGACCACGATCGCGATGCCGATCGCCAGCGCGAGCGGGAGGCGTGACGGCGGCAGGGTGCGCTCCAAGCGCATCGCCGTCTCGGTGAGGGCCCACCGCCGGTACGAGAGCGCCGCCGTCACGAAGCTGAGCACGAGCAGGCCGATGCCCAGGAGCTCACCGCCGCTGAAGTCGTCGAGCAGCGACGCGGCGCCGAGCCCGCCGGCGGCGAGGGCGAGCGACGTGCGGATCCAGGCGAGGAAGGTCCGCTCGTTGGCGAGCGTGAACCGGTAGTCGGGGTCGTGGCCCACCGACCGCGGGTCGGGCGGGATCAGCCGGCGGTGGGGCCGCAGCCCGATCGTCCGGGCGCGCTTCGGGCCGTCGGTGTCGCTCACGGTGCGAGTCTGCCCGGCGCGCCCCAGGGCAGGCTCCGCCGCTGGTGGCAATCCGCTGTTCCTCGGTACGGAGTCGAGCCCTCTCCGGCGCTGGTCTCCTGCTGGCGGTTCAAGCTCGTCTCGCGACCTGCATCGAGTGGACCTTGATCCACACGAGCGTTGGGACCGGAAGCGGTGGGCCCAGTCGCGGGCGGACGACCCGGCACGTGCCGATGGGTACGCCGTCGAAGGTCTCGTAGGAGGTGATGCGCTGCGAGGCGCGCGCCCAGGTGCCGAAGGCCATCGCGGTGTAGTCGTGTCGACTGATCAACGAGTCGGGTCCGATGTGCAGCGTCTGCACGCTGCCATGTCCCGCGAGCGTGGTCGGGAGGGTGACGCGGAGCCGTCTGGCACCGCCCGCATCTCGAAGCCGTTCGAGGTGCTCGGCCCGGTCGAGCAGCAGTGGCATCGTCAGGTAGGTCCAGATGGCGGCAGCTGCGAACGCGCCCAGATCCTCAGGCCGCCAGCGGCGTCGCCGCGACGACGAACGAAGCTCCGCGAGGCGCAGCTTCAGCTCTTCGCTGTCGCCGAGATCGACTCTCCAGGGCCGTGGGGTGTCGCCCGCGAGTGAGAGGTGCTGGCGAAGCGGGTCGAGACGTGCCTCGACGCGAGCGAGCGCGTGGGGTTGGCGCTTCGCGGCGAACGCGAGTCCGCCGCTGGAGAACGACACGTCGACGTGGTCGGCAGCGGCGAGAGTCGTGGCACCGTGTGCCTCAGCGACCTCGGCCGCAAGGGCGAACGCAGCTGATCGGGTCACTCGGACGCCGCGGTGGCGAAGGCTGCGATCTCTTCGGCGACCTCGACCGGCCGTTCGTGTGGCAGGAAGTGGCCGGCACCCGGGAAGACCCGGAGCGGGGCGTTGACGGCGGCCGCGGTGCGCTCGCCCTGTTCGAGCGGGAAGAAGGGATCATGGTCGCCCCATCCGACGAGCACCGGGACCTCGATGTCTTCGAGGCCGGCGGCAACCGGGCCGTACAGCTCCGCGAGGCGCGCCAGCGCGCCGGAGAAGATGGTGGCGATCGTGCGACGCTGCCGGTGATCGCCGAGGTAGACGTTCTCATCCGGAGCGGCAGCGCCAGGCCCGGTGCCTCGGCGAAGCATGAGCCGGAGGGCCGGAGCCGAGAAGAGCAGTCGCGAGAACAGGTCGCCGGCGACGGGGAGGGTGGAGAGGGAGAGCGGAAACGGGATGGGCGTGTCGGGGAACGTGTTGCCTGCAAGCAGGGACAACCCCGCGACGAGGTCGGGCCGTTCCACTGCGAGCAGCACCCCGACGGGCGCACCGAAGTCGTGGCCGACGATGGTGGCGCGGGGCACAGCGAGCTCGTCGAGGAGCTGCGCGACGAGCGCGGCCTGAGCGGCTGGACCCACGTTGGCGATCGTCGGGATCATCGGTCGCTCGCTGTTGCCGAAGCCGACGAGATCCGGGACGACCACATCGAACGCCGTCTCGAGCTCGGCCTGGACTCGCTCCCATGCCCGCGCCTGGCCAGGGATGCCGTGGAGCAGCACCACAGTTGGTCCACGGCCGCTTCGCCGGTACGCGATGCCGTTGCTGGCTCGTCTCATGCCGCCTCCTCAAACTACTTCTCTTTCTGTAGTAGACTTCAGCGGATGGCAGACCGCAAGTCCTACCGGCAGTTCTGCGGGCTGGCGCGATCGTTGGACCATGTCGGTGATCGCTGGACACTGCTCGTCGTCCGCGAGCTCCTGCTCGGGGATCGCACCTTCCACGACCTGCAGGCCTCGCTCGACGGGATCAGTCCCTCGCTCCTCACGCGACGTCTCACCGAGCTCGTTGCCGACGGGCTGGTCGAGCGCAACGAGGCACCACGGCGATCGAAGGGAGTCCAGTACCAGCTGACGGACGCCGGGCGCGGCCTGGAGCCCGTGATCATCGAGCTGATCCGATGGGGCAGCCGCTGGATGCTGGACGGACCGGGCGACGACCACGTCGACCAACAGTGGGCACCGCTGGCGCTGCGAGCGCTGCTCGAGGGCCGACCGTCTACTCGGGGCCGCATCCACCTCGATGTCGACGGCGTCGAGGTCACCGTCACCGGCTCGGCGCGCGGACGGCGAGTGACGCCCGGCCGCGACGGCCACCCTGACGCGACCGTGAAGGCATCGCTTCCCACCATCCTGGCTGTCGCGGCCGACGTGGTGCCTCTACGCAGCTCCGGCGCCGAGGTCTCAGGCGATGGTGACATCGCGACTCAGGTCCTCTCTGTCGGCAGCAGCAGTTCGTGACGCGAGGCTCACGTCCGTTGTTGCGAGCCAGCTGGGCGGCGCCCGCGTCCGCGATGTTCGGCCAGACTCCTGCTCGATGGGGACATCCGAGTCGTTCGGGCCGGGGTTCCGCGCGCTGTACCGCGGCGCGCTGGTCTCCAACGTCGGAGACGGCATCCGACTGGCCGCGCTGCCGCTGCTCGCGTCGTCGCTGACGACGTCCCCGTTCCTGATCGCAGCGGTGACCGCCGCGCAGTACCTCGCATGGTTGACCTTCGGGCCCTTCGGCGGCGCGCTCGTCGACCGCGGGGAACGTCGACGGACCATCCTCACCACACAGCTGTGGCGGGGACTGCTCATGGCTGGTCTCGGGCTCCTGGTCTGGTCCGGCCACGCCCAGATCTGGCACGTGTGCGTCGCCGCGTTCGCGATCACAGTCGGAGAGATCCTGGTCGACCCCTCGACGGTGGCACTCGTCCCGACGCTCGTCGACGACGCCAACCTGGACCGAGCCAACGGACGGATCTCCAGCGTCGAGATCGTCACCAACGACTTCGCCGGAGCGCCCGTCGGCTCCGCTCTGTTCGCCGTTGCGCCCTGGCTCCCGTTCCTCATCGACGCGTGCAGCTACCTCGGCTCACTCCTGCCGTTTCGCGGTCTCCCCCGCCAGCCCCGCAGCTCACAGCGCTCGGGCCCCGGCTCGCCGCATCTCCGCGCCGATGCCGCCGAGGGGTTCCGCTGGCTCAGGCGCCACCGTGTCCTCGCACCGTTCACGGCCTCGCAGGTCATCTACTACTTCGGGTTCGCTGCCGGCTCGAGCCTCCTCGTGGTGCTCGTGACCGATGAGCTCGAAGGGTCCGCCGTCGCGTTCGGCGTGCTGCTCGCGATCGGCGCCGCCGGCGCGTTCCTGGGCTCGCTCTGGGGTGCGCGCGTCGCCGCACCGCTCGGGACACGGGCGACGCTCTCCGGCTGTGTCGCGCTCCAGGGCGCGACGGTCGCTGCCGTTGCGATCGCCCCATCAGTGCCGCTCGTCGCTGGGTTCTGGTTCCTGAACGGGATCCCGGCCGGGCTCCAGCGCCCTGCCGCCCGCAGCATGCAGCAGCGACTCACGCCGAATCATCTGCTCGGCCGGGTGAACGTCACCGTCCGGATCTTCACCCGGGGCGTCATCGTGTTCGGAGCGCTCGCCGCCGGCGCGCTGGCGACGGCAACCAACGTCCGGTGGTCCTTCGCCGCCGGAGGTGCCATCCAGCTCGCCGCCGCGGTGGTGATGTGGACGGTGCTCACTCGACTCGACGAGCGATAGCCAGCTCTGTGAGCCGCTCTGACGTGACCATCCTGCCCGACGACGCCGCTGCCGATGCGGTGGGGGAGGGATCGGTCTCGGGTGGGAGCTGTAGCTCCAGCAGTAGCGCTTGTCGTGGTGGACGACGACGCGACTGGCCATGAGCGGTACGTGCTCGGCGGTCTGTGAAAAGGCACCCTCGCTGGTGGGTGCGGTGTGCGTGGGCGCGGAGGGACTCGAACCCCCGACATCTTCCTTGTAAGGGAAGCGCTCTAGCCAGCTGAGCTACGCGCCCGAAGCCCTCCGACACTACGCGGTCGGCGGGGCATCCACGACGGGCGTGACGGACGTCGCTACCGTCGCTCACGTCATCGAACACGCCGGTTCCGGCGTCCGATCGATCAACGTGGAGGTCAATGGTGGCCGATCCCAGGCGCAACGGTCATCGGGGGGCACGAGGACCGGACGACCTCGTCGGGCGCTACCTCTCCGACATCGGCCAGTACCCGCTCCTCACGGCGGCGGAGGAGATCGACCTCGCCCAGAAGATCGAGGACGGCCGGGAGGCGGAGCTGCGCCTCGCCGAGGGCCTCGAGCTGAAGCCCGCGGTGCGGGCTGCGCTCCGCCGGCAGGTCCGGGAGGGGGTCACCGCCAAGCAGCGGTTCATCCAGTCGAACCTGCGGCTCGTCGTCTCCATCGCCAAGCGCTACCAGTCCACCGGCCTGCCGCTGCTCGACCTCATCCAGGAGGGCAACCTCGGCCTGATCCGGGCCGTCGAGAAGTTCGACCACCGCAAGGGGTTCAAGTTCTCCACCTACGCGACGTGGTGGATCCGCCAGGCCATCGGGCGGGGCATCGCCGACAAGGGCCGCACGATCCGCCTGCCGTCGCACGTCGTCGACACGTTGTCCACGCTGTCGAAGGCGTCGGCCACCCTGCTCAAGGAGCTGGGCCGCGAGCCCACCGCCGAGGAGCTCAGCGACCTCACCGGCATGCCGGTCGACCGGGTGCAGGCGGCCATGCAGGCCACGGCCGACGTCATCTCGCTGTCGGCCGGGGTCGGCGAGGACGCCACCGAGTTCGGCGACCTGCTCCCCGACGAGAAGGCCGAGGTGCCCTTCGACGTCGCGGCCGCCAACCTCGAGAAGGTCGAGCTGCGCAACCTGCTGCTCACGCTCTCCGACCGCGAGCGCGAGGTCCTCGAGCTGCGCTTCGGCCTGGTCGGCGAACGTCCCCTGACCCTCGACGAGGTGGGCCGCCACTTCGAGCTCACCCGCGAGCGGATCCGCCAGATCGAGGCGAAGGCGCTCACCAAGCTGCGGCACCCGTGCTCGCCGGCCCAGCGCCAGGGCCGGGCGCTGGCCGTCTGACCTAGTCGAAGCTGGGCCAGACCGGCTCGGGCAGCGCCCGCTGGCCCGACGTCGTGGCCACGCGTGCCAGCGCCACCAAGGCGCCCGCGGTCTCGAACTGGAGCTCGGGCAGCGAATCGGCAGCGAACCACCGGGCCTCGACGATCTCGGCCGAGCCGAGCACCAGGTCGTCGGGGTCGACGTCGACCGCCGGGCGGGCCCGGAACACCACGTCGACCCGCTGCGGCTGCGCGTCGACCACCACCGCGGGCTCACCGAGCAGCTCGACCTCGAGCCCGACCTCCTCGCGCACCTCGCGGCGCGCCCCCTCCTCGACGTCCTCCCCCTTCTGCAGCAGCCCGCCGGGCACGCCCCAGCGGTCGCGGTAGGAGTGGCGCACGAGCAGCAGCGCGCCGTCGCTGCGCTCGATGAAGCACATCGCCCCGACCGTGAACGACGGCGACACGGCGCGCACGATGCGCCGCCGGAACCCCACGGGGAGCCGGCGGTAGACCTGGAGGAGGAAGCGGTGCAGGAGGCCGGCCAACGGACACGAGCCTAGGAGTGTGCTGAGCGGCCGCGCATCTCGCCGTCTGGCGGAGCCGCTGACCGGGTGCACGCGGCCGGAGTTGAGGCGGATCCCGTATCGCTCAGCATGCTCCTACTGGCGGTCCGGCGGGGCGAGATCGCCCAGATCGGGGTCGTCGGGCCAGCGCAGGCGGCGCCGGGCGTCGACCAGCGCGGCCGTCAGCTCGGGCGTCGCGCCCGCCACCGGCGTGCGGCGGTCGGCGTGGGCGAGGGACTCGGGGTCGAGCAGCGGCCGGTCGAAGGCGTCGACCACGTCGATGCCCGCCTCGGCGCAGACCAGCACGCCGGCTGCGTAGTCCCAGGCCCCGTGCGCGCTGGGCGAGCAGTCGACGTAGCCGTCGAGCGTGCCGTCGGCCACCGCGCACAGGTCGAGTGCCGCCGCGCCGAGCGCGCGGTACTGCTTCCAGCCGAGGTAGTGGTTCGGGTAGCCCGACAACCCGACGATCGACCGGCCGAGCTCCGTGGCGCCGGAGGGCGCGACCGGGCGACCGTCGACCCGGGCGCCACCGCCACGCACGGCCTCGTAGCGCCGCCCGTCGGCCTGGTTGACGACGAGCGCGACCCGCGGGCCGTCGGCGTCGAGCGCGCACAGGCTGGTGGCGTACCAGGGGATGCCCCGGCTGGCGTTGGTCGAACCGTCGACCGGGTCGACCACCACGGTGATCGGCCGGTCCGCGTGCTCGACGCCCGACTCCTCGCTGAGCCAGCCCAGGCCGGCGTCGTCCAGGACGGCGAGGCACGCCGCGTCAGCGGCGAGGTCGCTGTGGTACTGGCCGCGGCGGGTTCCGGCGAGCCCCCAGTCGTCGAGGTCGTCCAGGGCGCGCCGCACGGCGTCGGCGGCCGCTCGGAGGACGTCGAGGAGGTCGTCGTCGCGCATCGCCCGGCGACCGTACTGGGGGCCGACCGCCGGGCCGCGACCTGCGGGGTCAGGAGTGCGGCCTGTCGGAGGTGCCGTGGCAGGCTTGCTCCATGGCCTCCATCGACGTCGCCGGGTTCGTGGCCGACCTGAAGGACCACGCGGTCGACCACGGCTTCCACGTGCACGACGAGCGCCACTTCGTGGAGACCTACTCCCTGCGCCAGGCCTGGGAGGTCGACCTGCACCCCGAGGAGGCCTGCGGCGGCCCGCTCGACCTGCACCTCGCGCTCGACGTCGACCCCCGGATCCTCCTCGCGTTCGAGGACGTCGTCATGGCCATCGGCGAGGACGACGACCCGCCCGACGAGTTCCACTTCCCGCTCATCTTCACCTGGTCCCTGCCCCCGCTGCCGAAGGGCCCCGACCTGCTCGTCCTGGCCACCGAGCTGGCGGGCCTCGGCGGGCCCGACCTGCCGCTCGAGGTCTCGGCCATCGACTCCTTCGGCGCGGTCACCGACGCGCCCGAGCGGTCCCTCACCATCGTCGCCCGCGTCGACGTGTCGCTCGCCCGGGTCTTCATGGGCCAGGAGCAGCT
>DASTYO010000138.1:0-5061 GCA_035764875.1 Acidimicrobiales bacterium
CGGTGCACCCGGACCCTCGAGGGCCGGTAGCGCCTCCCCCCGGCGTCCACGGCATCCCACTACCGTCGCCGAGATGCCGCAGGGCACCCCCCGCCTCCGTCGAGACACCATGGCCGTGTTCGCGTTCGCCATGGTGCTCACGGGCGCCCTCACCTTCGCGGCGGCCGAGGCGCACGACGCCAACGAGGACCGTCTCCTCGGGCAGCAGGCAGCGGAGGGGGCCGCCGTGCTCGAGGCCGCCATCCCGGCGATCACGGCCAAGGCGAACGAGATCGCCCGCGTCGCCGACCTGGTCGGCGACGACGTCGACGCCCTCCGCGAGGCGCTGCTCGGCGACGTCGGCGACGACCAGCGCTTCGTCACCGTCACCGTCGAGCGGCGGGGCGAGGAGGTGGTCCGCGTCGGAGCCCCGTCGAGGCGGTCCGACGGTGGCGCCACCCGCCAGCCGCCCGACTCGCCGGTGGACGTCACCGGGATCCTCGACGGCGACGACCCCCGGATCGTCTACTCGGTCGTCGCCCCCCGGCCGTCCGACGTCGTCGTCCACGCCGAGCAGCGCCTGGACCCCGAGCGCATCGACCCCGCACGCGGCGAGGGCGAGGCGTTCGAGGGCATCGACCACGCGATCTACCTCGGCACGGCAGAGACCATGGACCACCTGCTGCGCGCCAGCACGCCCGAGCTACCCATCGACGGCCGTCGCGCCGTGCGCGACCTCCCCTTCGGCGACGAGACCCTCCGCTTCGTCGTCACCCCGCGGGGCATCCTCGGCGGCGGGCTCCTCGCCGCCCTCCCGTGGCTCACGGCGACGGCCGGCATCGTGCTCGGGCTCATCGCCGCCGGTCTGGTGGAGAGCCTGCACCGCCGTCGCGACGTGGTCGAGCGGTTCAGCGCCGAGCTGCAGGAGCGCTACGACCAGGAGAAGGCGATCGCCGACACGTTGCAGCGCAGCCTGCTCCCCGACCACCTCGAGCGCCTCGACGGCATCGAGGTCGGGGCTCGCTACTTCGCGGGCGCGGAGGGCACCGACATCGGTGGCGACTGGTACGACGTGGTCGACCACGGCGGCTCCTACACCGTGGTCGTGGGCGACGTCGTCGGTCGCGGCGTCCAGGCCGCCGCCGTCATGGCCGCCATGCGCTACGCCACCCACGCCCTCGCCGGCCAGCGCTCCGACCCGGCCGACGTGCTCGCCGCCGTGAACTCCCTCGAGCACATCCGCGGCGACTTCGTCACGATGCTGTGCGGCACCGTCGAGCCGGCGACGCGCTCGATCCGGGTGGCCACCGCAGGGCACCCGGCGCCGCTGCTCATCTGCCCCGGCGAGACCCGGTTCCTGCGCCTGCCGTCCGGCCCGCCCATCGGGTTCCTCGACGAGGCCGCCTTCACCACCAAGCAGCTCACCGTGCCCCCGGGCAGCGTGCTCGTGCTGTTCACCGACGGCCTGTACGAGCGCCGCGGTGAGACCATCGACGAGGGGCTCGAACGGCTGCGCGACGTCGCCAGCCGGGTGCACGGGTCGGTGGAGGACATCCTCGACCAGCTCGCCGAGGGCATGCTCCGCGAAGGCCTGCGCGACGACACGGCCATGCTGGCCATCCGCATCCCGTAGACCTCGGCTGGCGGCGGCGGGCGGGGCAACCCCTACCGTGGGGGCGTGCGACGTGCAGCTCCCACGGCCCTCGTGGCCGCCGCGCTGGTGCTCGCCGCCTGCGGTGGCGGCGCCGACTCCGCCGTCGAGCGCAGCGGCGGACCAACGTCGACGACCTCGACCACCACGTCCACCACCACGACGTCGACCACGGCCGCACCGCCCACCACCGCGGCGACGACCACGACCACCACGGTCCCCACGGCTCCCCCGCCGGCCGGCGACGCCGACGAGCTCGCCTCCCGGCTGCTGGTGGCCGAGCAGGAGGTGCGGGACCCCGCCACACCGGCGGGTGAGCTCTCGCACTTCGCGTTCGAGCAGCAGCTGCTCTACCGCCAGCTCGGCCGCAACCCCGACTGGGAGCCCGCCGTGGTGGCCGCCATGCCCGAGCACCTCCGGGCCGCGGTCACGGCCAACGTGGCCGCCCGCCGGGAGTTCCGCAGCATGCACACCAAGCTGAGCGACGCCCTCCCGCCGTGGCGCATCGTGGCCCCGCCCCCCGCCGACGAGCTGCTCGCCCACTACCAGGAGGCGGAGGCCGCCTTCGGCGTGCCGTGGGAGATCCTCGCCGCGGTCAACCTCGTCGAGACCGGCATGGGCCGCATCCGCGGCACGTCGGTCGCCGGCGCCCAGGGCCCGATGCAGTTCATGCCCGCGACGTGGGCGGCCTTCGGCGGCGGTGGGGACATCAACGACCCGCGCGACGCCATCCTCGGTGCGGCTCGGTACCTCGCCCACAACGGCGGCGGGAGCGGCGACATCGACAACGCCCTGTGGAACTACAACCACAGCCACAAGTACGTGCGCGGCGTGAAGCACTACGCCTCGGTCATGGAGGCCGACCCGCAGACCTTCTACGGGTACCACCAGTGGCGGGTCATCTACCTGTCCACCATCGGCGACGTCTGGCTGCCCGAGGGCTTCGAGGCCTACGAGCGGGTCCCCGCCCACGAGCACGTGGCCCGCAACCCCAACCACCACCTGGGCACCGCCACCACCTGATCCGAACTGGACGCGGATCCTGCGCATCCGCATGCGCAGCATCCGCGTCCAGGTTCCCTCAGCGTTCCTTCAGCGGTCCCAGGTCACCAGGTGTCGATGTTGGGGCGCTTCTTGCCGGCTCGGGGTGCGGGTGCCGGCGCCGCGCGCAGGCCGGTGGCGATCCAGCGGCGGGTGTCGACCGGGTCGATGACGTCGTCGATCTCGAACGCCGCCGCCATGGACGTGCCCTTGCCGACCTCGTACATGCGGTCGACCATCTCCTCGAAGGTGCGCCGGCGCTCCTCCGGGTCCTCGATGGCGGCGAGCTCGTTGCGGTAGCCGAGCTTGACCGCGCCCTCGAGGCCCATGCCACCGAACTCGCTGGTGGGCCAACCGACCACGAAGATCGGCGCGTGGAACGAACCGCCCGCCATGGCCTGGGCGCCGAGCCCGTAGCCCTTCCGGAGCACCACGGTCATGTACGGGACGGTGAGCCCGCCGGCGGTCACGAACAGGCGGCTGGCGTGGCGGACCAGGCCGGTGCGCTCGGCGTCGGGGCCCACCATGATCCCCGGCGTGTCGCACAGGAACACGATGGGGACGTCGTGGGCGTCGCACAGCTGCATGAACCGGGCGGCCTTGTCGGCGGCGTCGCTGTCGATGGCGCCGGCCAGGTGGCTCGGGTCGTTGGCGATGACGCCCACCGCCCGACCCTCCAGGCGGGCGAGGGCGGTGACCATGCCGAGGCCGAAGCCCCGCCGCAGCTCGAGCACCGAGCCGGCGTCGAACAGCGTCTCGATGACGTTGCGCACCTCGTAGACCCGCAGGCGGTTCTCGGGGATCGCCCGGCGCAGCCAGCGCTGGTCGGCGCAGTCCCAGCCGTCCTGCACCGGCTGGGTGAAGTAGGAGAGGTACTGCTTGGCGACGGCCACCGCCTCGGCCTCGTCCTCCACGGCGACGTCGACCACGCCCGAGGCGATCTGGTCCTCGATGGGGCCGACCTCCTCGGGGCGGTACACGCCGAGGCCGCCGCCCTCGATCATCGCCGGGCCGCCCATGCCGATGTTCGAATCGCGCGTGGCGATCACGACGTCGCAGCACCCGAGCAGCGCCGCGTTGCCGGCGAAGCACCGGCCGCTCACGATGCCGACGAGCGGCACGAGCCCGGACAGCCGACCGAAGTAGTGGAACGCCAGGCAGTCGAGCCCGGCGACCCCGGTGCCGTCGGTGTCGCCCGGCCGGCCGCCGCCGCCCTCGGTGAAGAACACGAACGGCAGGCGCTGGTGCTCGGCGACCTCGAACAAGCGGTCCTTCTTGCGGTGGTTGTTCAACCCCTGCGTGCCGGCGAGCACCGTGTAGTCGTAGGACGCGACCGCGACCGGGTGACCCTCGACCGTGGCGATGCCGCCCACCAACCCGTCGCCCGGCGTCTTCTCGCGCAGCTCCTCGATGCTGCGGCGCTTCTTCTGCGCGGCGACGACGAGCGGGCCGTACTCGATGAGCGATCCCTCGTCGACCAGGTCGGCGACGTTCTCCCGGGCCGTCCGCTTCCCGAACCGGCGCCGCCGTTCGACCGCGTCGGGCCGGTTCTCGTCGAGGCCGAAGGCGTGGCGCTCGTACACCTCGGCGAGGTCGGGACGTATCTCGTCGAGGTCGACGTCCTCGTCGCCGGTGCCCGCGGCCACGCGCACCTCGGCCGGCTCGAGGCGCAGCAGCTCGTGCCCGGCGAACACCGCGTCGCCGACCGCGACCTCGATCGCACGGACCACGCCCGACCGGGGGGCGGTGATGACGTGCTCCATCTTCATGGCCTCCATCACCGCCACGGTGGTGCCGGCGGGGACCTCGTCGCCGACGGCGACCGCGATGGCGGCCACCGTGCCCTGCATCGGCGCCACGACCGCCACCGTGCCGTCCACCCCCACCGGTTCTGGACGCGGTTCCTGCGCACGGTCCTGCGGCCGGCCGAACTCGAGCACGGCCAGCGGGTCGGTGCGGTCGACCACGGCACCCGGGCCCCGCCGTGCGGGCGCGTCCGCCGACGCCGTGGTGGCGCTGCCGCCGCCGAGGCGGGCGGCGTTGGCCTCGAGCCAGGTGGTGTCGATGGCGCCGCGGCGCACGTCGGGGTCGGACAGGACCGCGGCGAGGAACGGCCGGTTCGTCTCGACCCCCTCGATGCGCAGCCCGCCGAGCGCGGCCACCGCCGCGTCGAACAGGGCGTCGGGCTCGTCGGCGGCGACCACGACCTTGGCGAGCAGCGAGTCGTACCGGGGGCTCGTCGTGTAGCCCACGACGTCGGCCGCGTCGTCGGCGAACGTGTCGACCCGCACGCCGTCGGGGGTGGCGAACGCCGTGACGGTGCCGCCGGCCGGGAACGCCTGGCCGTCGGGCCCGACGGCCTCCATCAGCACCCGGGCCTGGAGGGCGAC
>DASTYO010000139.1:0-10401 GCA_035764875.1 Acidimicrobiales bacterium
TCTGACCGTCGACGGTGCGCAGCTGCCAGGACGTGCACACGGTGAGCAGCTGGCGGTTGAAGGTGAGGAACTCCTCGTACGCCGCCTCGATGCGGGGGCGGAGCCCGTGCTCGTCGAGCTCCTCGGCGAGCAGCCGCTCGCCCAGGGCGCGCCCTTCGGGCGTGTGGGCGTAGCCGCCGATGCGGCCCCGGCGGTAGCGGACGAGGTCGTCGGACTCGAGGCGGGCCAGCTCGGCCCGGATGGCCTCGAGGTCGGCGCCGGTGTACTCGGCGATCTCCTCGGCCTCGGCGACGCCGCGCAGGCGCAGGGCGTGCAGGGCCAGCAGCCGGGGGCTCGACGCCGCACCCACCCGCGTCAGCCCTGCGGCCCGCGGACCAGACGGCCCGGCAGCTCGCCGGTGAACCGGTCGTCGGTGACGGTGACCTGGCCGGCGCAGATCGTGTGCCGGTACCCATGGGCGCGCTGCAGGAGGCGGCGGGCCCCGGAGGGCAGGTCGTGCACGATCTCGGGGGCGTGGACGCCGAGGGTGGCGTGGTCGATGACGTTGAGGTCGGCGCGCATCCCCGGGGCGAGCAGGCCCCGGTCGTGCAGGCCGTACAGCTCGGCCGTCTGGCGCGTCTGGCGGTGGACCACGTGCTCGAGCGGGAGGGTGCCGCTGCCCTTGGTGCGGTCGCGGGCCCAGTAGCTGAGCATGAAGGTGGGCATGCCGCCGTCGCACACCGCGCCGCAGTGGGCGCCGCCGTCGGAGAGGCCCATGCGGGTCTGCGGGTGGAGCTGCAGGCGGCGGGTGAGCTCGAGGTCGCCGTAGGCGTAGTTGAAGAGCGGGAAGTAGAGCATCCCCGTGCCGGGGCCGCCGCCGCCGTCGGAGGCGAGGTGGTCGTAGGCGACCTCCTCCGGGCGCCGGCCGGTGGCGGCGGCGATGCCGGCCACCGAGTCCTCCCAGCCCGGCTCGTAGGACGAGTCGCCCCGGAACGGGAACATGCGCTCCCAGGTGGTGGTCACGAAGCGGGCGAAGTCGCCGCCGAGGGCGATGGGGTCCTCGTCGAGGAACCGCTGCCGCCACGCCGGGTCCTGGAAGCGGGCCCGCTTCTCCTCGGGCGGCAGGAAGGCCATCTCGCCCCACGCCGGCTTGAACAGGAACGGGTGGAGGGTGAGCTCGAAGGCGAACAGGATGCCGATGGCCCGACCGGCCACCTGGGCGTGCACGGGGAGGCCGTCGGCCGCCGCCTCCTCGAGCAGGCGCAGCGACGTCTGCCAGTAGTCGGGGTCGGTGTCGGGCTGGTTCAGGTTGAAGCTCACCGGGAGGCGCGTGCGGGCGGCGAGCTCGCGCATCCAGCCGAACTCGTCGCCGACCCGGATGTGGTCGGGGCTGTACTCGAAGACGCCGTGGCCGGCGCGCCGGATGGCGTCGCCGATGCCGAGGATCTCGTCGGTGCCCGCCGAGGTGCCCGGCACGAGCTCGCCGTCGACCGACTTGTGGATCGGCGTGCGGCTGGTGGAGAAGCCGAGGGCGCCGGCCCGCAGGCCCGACTCCACCAGCGCCGCCATGCGGGCGATGTCGTCGGCGGTGGCCGGCTCGTTGGCGGCCCCTCGCTCCCCCATCACGTAGGTGCGCAGCGCGCCGTGCGGCACCTGCGTGCCGACGTCGCACACCCAGCGCCGGCGGTCGAGGGCGTCGAGGTAGCCCTCGAAGGACTCCCACTCCCACTCGATGCCGTCGGCCATGGCCGCACCGGGGATGTCCTCGACGCCCTCCATCAGGCCGATGAGCCAGTCGCGCCGGGACGGCTCGACCGGGGCGAAGCCGACGCCGCAGTTGCCCATGACGACCGTGGTGACGCCGTGGAAGCCGCTGGGCGTGAGCTGCGGGTCCCAGGTGGCCTGGGCGTCGTAGTGGGTGTGGATGTCGACCCAGCCGGGGGTGACCAGCAGGTCGGTGGCGTCGATCTCCCGGCGACCGGCACCCACCGACTCGCCGGCGTCGCGGTCGGCCACGGCCACGATCCGGTCGCCGTCGACGGCGACGTCGGCGTACCGGGCCGGTGCGCCCGAGCCGTCGACCACCTTGCCCCCACGGATCACCAGGTCGTGCATGGCCCGAGGGTAGGCCGCGACCTCCTGCTACGCGGCGGCTCGGAGCGCCCGGTAGAGCAGGCGGGGGTCGCCGAGGCGGCGGCGCAGCTCGCGCTCGAGGCCGGCGATGGGGTACAGGTTCTGCGGCGCCCGGGAGTCCTTGTGGGGCTCGGAGGCGTAGCGGGGCAGCACGAGCGCGCAGGTGTCGGCGATGGCCACGACGTCGGCGACCGTGCGGTCGGGGCTCAGCTCGCAGCGCACGACGCCGGCCCAGCCGTGGGCCCGGTCGCCGGGGAGGCGCAGGTACCACGACCACCGGCGGAACCCGCCGTCGCCGATGAGGAACACCGGCGTGCGCTGGCCGGCGGCGAGCCTGGGCACGACCTCCTGCACGGTGGCCGGCAGGTACGAGACGTGGTGGGTCTTCACGTAGCCGACGGCGTGGTCGAGGCCGGTGCGCTCGCGCAGGGGGCCGTCGACCACGAGGAGGCAGTCGTCGGGCACCGCCTCGGACACCACCCGCTCGAGGTCGGCCATGCACCGCTGCAGCGCCAGCGACAGGGCGTCGCCCGCCGCCGGGCTGGGCACCGGGCGCACGCCGAAGCAGCCGTGGCGCGTGGCCACCGGCGCGAGGTCGGGGGCGTCGCAGAAGATGCCCCGCTCCACCCGGGCGTCGACCACGGTGGCGGCGCCGTTGCAGCGCACCACGCCCGCCGCGTAGCTGGCGCACAGGCCCTGGTGGCTGGCGCCCCGGTCGGACTCGACCCACACCCGGGCGTCGACCCGCCGCACGCCGTCGACGAAGGCGACCTCGGCGGGGTCGTGGGCGTCGGGCGGTGGCGTGCGGGGCGCCCACTCCCCCGCCGGGACCTCGACCTCCACGTCGACCGTGGCCGTCGTCTCGTCCATGGCGTCGGGCGCCATCGGCGAGCCGTACTCGGGGGCCCACTGCTCGACGAACAGGCGCATCAGGCGTCCACCCGCTCGACCGTGGACGACTCGGGGCCCCGCCGCACCTCGTAGCGGGTGGGGACCCGCTCGGCCAGCTCGCGCACGTGGGAGACCACGCCGACCATCCGCCCGCTGGCGCCCAGCTCCTCGATGGCCGAGGCGACCACGTCGAGCGTCTCGGGGTCGAGGGTGCCGAAGCCCTCGTCGAGGAAGATGGCGTCGAGGCTGGTGTGCCCGGCCGGCGACAGCTCGGACACCCGCTCGGCCAGGGCCAGCGCCAGGGCGAGGGAGGCGAGGAACGTCTCGCCGCCGGACAGCGTGCGGGCCAGCCGGCGCTCGTCGGCGTTGGCGTGGTCGATGACCTCGAAGGTCTGCTTGTCGTCGAGCGCCATGGCGTACCGGCCCGACGAGAGCTGCTCGAGCCGGGCGGACGCGCCCTCGACCAGGGCGCCGAGGGCCTCCTCGAGCAGCCAGGCCTCGAAGCGCTTGGGGTGCAGCTCGGCGACCAGCGCCTCGTGCACCGACCGCTGGTCGGCCACCGCCACCTGCTCGTCGCGCAGGGCTGCGACCCGGCCGCGGTCGTCGACCAGGCGCCGGTGGGCGGCGGCGGCCTCGGCCTCGGCCCGGACGCAGGCATCGCGCAGCTGGTCGGCCGACGGCGCGCCCGCGGCCACCGGCACCCCGGCTCGCCGGGCCGCGTCGGCCAGGCCCGACAGCACCTCGGTGCGCTCGGCCCGGGCCGCGGTGGCATCCTGCTCGACGCCGGCGATCTCGTCCTCCAGCGCCCGCGCCCGCTCGCCGCACCAGCGGACGAGCTGGTCCCAATCGGCGGCGAGGTCGTCGCCGAGGGCCGGCGGGCCCTGGGCGGCCACGAGGTCGCGGGCGCGCGCCAGCTCGGCCCGGGCCCGGGCCTCGGTGGCGGCGGCGTCGGCCCGCGCCTGGCGGGCGGCGGCGGCGCGGCGACGAGCCCGGGCGTCGGCGTCGCGGGCCGCGGCCACGGCCCGGTCGGCCTCGTCGATGGCGGCGAGCCGGTGCTCGAGCTCGGCCACGGGCGGGGCGTCGGCCACCTGGGCCCGGCGCACGTCGAGCTGCTCGACGAGGTCGTCGAGCTTGGCCTCGTAGGTGGCGAGGGTGGTGGCGGCGTCGGCGGCGTCCTGGGCGGCCGCCCCGTGGGCGCGGCGGGCGCCGGCCAGCGCCTCCTCGGCGGCGGCCAGCGCCCGGGCGTCGACCTCGGGCAGCGTCGTCACCGTGCTGCCGCACACCGGGCAGTCGTCGCCCTCGTGGAGGTGGCGGGCGAGGTCGGCAGCGGCGTGCTCGACCCGGGCCCGCTCCAGCGCGGCCTCGGCGGCGGCGACGGCCGCGGCCGCAGCCTGCTCGGCCTCCCGCCGGGGCGCGACCTGCGCCTCCTGGGACTCGACGCTGGCCTGGCCCTTCTCGACCCGGCCGGCGAGCACGTCGACCTCCTGGTGGGCGCGCTGCAGGTCGCGCAGCGCCGCGGGATCGCCGAGCGGCTCCCGCGTCGCCGTCGCCTGCTCGACCGCGACGACTGCCGACCGCTCGTCGGCCTCCGCCGCCTCCAGCTCCTGTTCCGCGGCGCGGAGTGCCTCGGCCACCGATGCCACGTCGCCGGGGACGGCGATGCCGGCGACCGCGGCCAGCTGCTGGCGCCGCCCGGCGAGCTCGTCGTCGGCCCGGCGCACCCGTTCGTCGAGGAGCGCCAGCGTGGGTGCCGCCTGCTCGACGGCCTCGACCGCGGCGCGCACGGCGGCGACCCGGGCCTCCGCCGCGGCGACCGCCTCCTCGGTGGCGTCGGCGAGCTGGTGGAGCTGGCCGTCGAGGACGGCGAGGCGCTGGTCGGCCTCCTGCACCCGCCGGCGGGCGGCGGCGGCCACCTGCTCGTACACGCCGAGGTCGAGCAGCTTGACCAGCAGGTCCTGGCGCTTGGCCGACGTGTCGTGGAGCAGCGCGGCGAACGCGCCCTGGGGCAGCACCACGCACTTGGTGAACTGCTCGAGGTCGAGGCCGAGCAGGTCAGTGACCGCCTCGGTGACGCCACGGGCATCGGCGGCCAGCACCTCGTCGCCCCGCTGGAGGCGGGCCTCCTTGGTGGTGGCGCCGGCCTTGGTGCGACGCACCACGCGCACCGCGGTGTAGCGCTGGCCGGCCAGCTCGAAGTCGAGCTGCACCCGGGCCTCGGGCTTGCCCTGGGTGATGACCGGGTGGACGAGCCGGTCGCTGCCGTAGCGGGGCACCGAGCCGTACAGGGCGAAGATCATCCCGTCGATGACCGACGACTTGCCGGCGCCCGTCGGCCCGACGAACGCAAACAGCTCGGCGTCGGTGAAGTCGACGACCGTGCGGGAGCGGAAGGCGGAGAAGCCCTCCATCTCGACCCGGCGCGGCCTCACGAGGTGACCTCCTCGAGCAGCTCGTCGAACGCCGCCGGCACGCGCGCGTCGGCCAGGTCGGTGGTGGCCAGGTACGACCGGAACAGCTCGCCCGGAGCCCGGCCCACGACGGCAGCCCGCCCACGCTCGCGGCGCTCCTCCTCGGGCGCCCGGACGATGACGTCGACGCAGTGGGGGAACCACTCGCGCACCAGGTCGGCCAGGCCGGCGCGCCGGGTGTCGGTGACCACCACGCGAAGGAAGTCGTCGCCGGTGGAGCCGGCGGCCACCTCGAGCTCGACGAGGCTGCCGGTGATGGTGCGCAGCGCCCGGCCCGCCTGCAGCGGGATGTCGCGCACGGCGGCCGGTACGCCGGGCGACAGCTCGACCACGGCCACCGACTTGGTGTCGGCGCCCTCGCCGAAGTCGAGCTGCATGGGCGAGCCGCTGTAGTGGATGCGGGTGGGACCGGCGATGTCCTGGGCGCGGTGCAGGTGGCCGAGGGCCACGTACTGGGCGCCCACCGGGAACGCCTGGGCTCCGACGCTGTAGTCCTCGATGGTGTGCACCGAGCGCTCGCCCCCGCCGGTGGTGCCGCCGGCGGCGAAGGCGTGCGCGCACACCAGGTTGACGGTGTCGCCGGAGAAGCCGTCGCACAGCCGGGCCAGCACGTCGCGCACGCGGTCGTCGTAGGCCTGGGCGTGCTCGTAGGCGTCGTCGCGCATCAGCGCCTCGGCCCGCACGATGTTCCGCTTCGACACGAACGGCAGCAGCGCCAGCGCCACCGGCGTGCCGCCGGCGTCGAGGCGGACCACGCCGCCCTCGGAGGGCGCGGCCGGCTGGCCGAGCACGGTGACGCGCCCGAGCGACAGCAGCGGTGCCACGGCGTGCAGCCGGCGGGGGTTGTCGTGGTTGCCGCCGATGACCACGACCGGCGCGACCTCGGCCAGGTCGAGCAGGGCCCGGTAGACGATGCCCTCGGACTCGGGGCTGGGCGCGGCGGTCTCGAACAGGTCGCCCGCGACGAGGACGAGGTCGACCGCCTCGTCGGCGGCCACGCGGGCGATCTCGGCGAGCACGGCGCGGTGCTCGTCGGCCCGGCTCTGGCCCCGGATGAGCTTGCCGACGTGCCAGTCGGAGGTGTGGAGCAGCTTCACAGCGCGAACAGCTCCTCGTCGTCGGCGGGCTTCGGGCGCTGGCCGGGCGCCGGGGCGCCGCCGGTCTCGGACACACGGGTGGCCCATGCGGGGAACGGGAACTCGACGACCACCGGCACGGGCAGCTGGGGCTGGCTGACGATCATCGTGCCCGGCTTGATGATGGTGGAGCGCTGGCGCTGGACCTGGGGCAGCCAGCCGTACTCGCCCCGGCCGGCCTCGGCGGAGTCGAGCCGGCCCACCACCCGGATGGCCGAGTTGGCCACCACCCGGCGCTCGACCTCGCTGGCCGTCTGCTGGGCGCCGATGAGGATGATGCCGAGCGACCGGCCCCGCTCGGCCACGTCGAGCAGCAGCTCCTTGATGGGCGAGCTGCCCTCGCGCGGCGCGTACTTGTTGAGCTCGTCGAGCACCACGAACTGCAGCGGTTCGGCCGTGCCCGAGGCCTCCTTGGCCTGGAACGCCTGGCGGAGCACCACGCCCACGACGAACCGCTTGGCCCGGTCGTTCAGCGAGTGGATGTCGACCACCGTGACCTGGTTGGCGTCGAGGTCGACCGGGCGGGCGCTGCGCCGCTCGACGTCGCCCCGGATGAGGTGCTGGAGGTGGTCGACCGCGCCGAACAGCCGGCGGACGAACGCGCTGACCGTGCCACCGCCGATGGCCCGGCCGGCCCAGCGTGCGACCTCGTTGGGGTCTTCGTCGTTGAGGCGCTCGTCGACGACCTCGACCAGGTCGCCGAAGGTGCGGCACGCCACGCCGTCGACCACGACGCCGCCGTGGCCGGTGGGCGTGGCCTCCTCGAGCCGGCGGGCCACGTTGTGCACGACCATCGTGTACTGCTGGCGGTCATCCTCGGCGTCGGCGAACAGGAACGGCAGCAGCCGCTGGTGGCAGAACTCCTCGAGCGTCCAGAAGAACGGGGCGACGCCGGTGGTGCGCGACCCCACCTGGGGCGTGGCGTTGGGGTCGCCGGGCCGGGGCGGGGCGACGATGCCGACGCTGCGGAACGGCCCGGGCTGGATGCCGAGCGCCTCGTACCGGGCGCGCTGGGCGTCGTCGAGGTTGGCGTTGTGGTGGTCGAGGAAGAGGAGGTCCTCGCCCTTGACGTTGAACACCAGGGCCTTGGTGTTGGCGGCGGCCGCGCCCAGCTGGCCGCTGTGGAACAGCGAGTACAGCAGGAACATGGCGTAGGTGGTCTTCGTGGCCACGCCGGAGACGCCGGAGATGTTCACGTGGGCGCCACGGGTGCCGTCGAGGAAGTCGAGGTCGAGGAAGAACGCCTCGTCGTCGCGGCTGAGGCCGGCGGGCAGCTTGCGGGCCATCTCGTCGAACAGCAGGGCCCGGGCCCGCTCGTCGCCGGTGGCCTTGCGCACCGGGGCGCCGGGCAGGGGCGGCACGAACACCTCGGGCTCGACCCGCGTGGTGGCGATCTTCGCGGCCCGGCTCACCTGGGCCGGCAGCACGCCCTCCTCGATGAGGAAGACGTCGCTGTCGTACTGGGCGCCCTCGTGGCGGGCCCGCACCTGCTCGACCATCCCGTACAGCTCGACCCGTCGGCCGTCGGGCAGCTGCCGCTCGAGCGCGACCACGTCGTCGAGCTGGAGGAAGTGGTGGTCGGACAGGCCGACCCAGTACTCGAGCGGGGTGGCGTCCTCGGTGCCGATGACCCGGCCGACGGGCTCGGGGACGGGGTGCTGGGGGGCGTCGGCCATGGGCTCCGACGGTACCGAGGCCTGCTGACAGGAACGGGGAGCCGGGCGTCACCCCGCCGGCCGGGGCGGGCTGGTGGCCCGCTCCTCGTGGCCGGGCGCCTCCTCGTCGAGCACCAGGCCCATGACCACGGAGTCCCACAGCGAGCCGTCCTTGCGGCGGTACTGGCGCCGCCGGTAGCCCTCCTCGACGAAGCCGAAGCGCTCGTAGAGGGCCCGGGCCCGGTGGTTCCACGGCCACAGCTCGAGGTCGGCCTTGTGGGCGCCCGCACGCCGGGCCCACTCGATGGCCGCCGCCATCAGCGCCTTGCCGACGCCCGCGCCCCGGTGGCTCTCGGCGACGTTCATGCCCAGGTGGGCGATGCCGATGGGGTTGTGCACGGAGAGCGAACCGACGAGGGTGCCGTCGTCGAGGGTGGCGACGTACATGACGGCGGTGGTGCCGTCGGCCTGGTCCTCGATGGTGGTGCGGTGCTTGGCCAGGTCGCCCTCGCGGTCGAGCGGCACCTCGGCGCCGATCCAGATGCCCTCCTTCGCCACCGCCTCCCGCAGGTCGATGAGGGCGTCGAGGTCGTCGATGGTGGCCCGCCGGATCGTGACCGTCATGCCGCCAGTGTGCGCCGCCCTCCGTCCGGACCCGACGGGATTTCCGCCCGTGGGTGTCACATCTCGGCGGGCTGCGGCGTCGAGTGGGCATGGAACAGCGACACCAGATCCACGTCATCGGCGCCGGGCTCGGCGGCCTCGCCGCCGCCGCCCTCGTCGCCCGGGCCGGGCACCCCGTGGTGGTCCACGAGACCCGCAACCGCCTCGGCGGTCGCGCCGCCACCGACGAGCGCGACGGCTTCCGCTTCGACCAGGGGCCGCACGCCCTCTACCAGGGCGGCCCGGCCATGTCCGTGCTGCACGAGCTCGGCATCCGTCCCCGGGGGGTCCGCCCCCACGTCGGCGGCGTCACGGTGCACGGCGGCCAGGTGCACGCCGCCCCGGCCGGTGCCCGCTCGCTGCTGCAGACCAGCCTGCTCGGCGTGCGGGGCAAGCTCGAGCTGGGCCGGGTCCTCGGCACGCTCCACCGGCAGCGGGCGTCGCTCCACGCCCACCGCACCGTCAGCGAGTGGATCGAGGGCACGGTGCGCGACCCCACCGCGCGCGAGACCCTCGGGATGTTCGTGCGGCTCACCACGTTCGGGAACCACCCGGACGAGATGAGCGCCGACGTCGCGGTCGAGATGGTGCAGCGGGGCATCGGCGACGGCGTCCTCTACCTGGAGGACGGCTGGCAGCAGCTGGTCGACGGGCTCGCCGAGGTGGCGTGGGAGGCCGGTGTCCGGTTCGAGGTCGGTGAGCCGGTGCGCGAGCTCCCCGATGCGGCCGCGGTCATCGTCGCCGCCGGCGGGCCCGACAACGTCGGCGCGCTCGTCGGCCACCGCTGGGAGCTGGGCCCCGCCGCCGAGGTGGTCTGCCTCGACCTCGGCCTGCGAGGTGAGCCGCCGCACACGATCGCCCTGGGCGTCGACGTGCCGATGTACGGCTCGCGCCACTCCGCCCCCGCGGGCCGGGCCCCGGCGGGCCACTCGGTGTTCGCCCTCGCCGAGTACCTCGCCGCCGGCGTCGAGCCGGACCGCGAGCGGCTGGCCACGTACGCGCGAACGGTCGGGATCTCCGACGACGTGATCGTGACGCAGCGGTACCTTCACCGCATGGTGGCGTGCACCGCGCTCCCGACGGCCGCCGCCGGCGGGCTGGCCGGCCGGCCCGGCGTCGAGGTGCCCGGCCGTCCCGGCGTGTTCGTCGCCGGCGACTGGGTGGGCTCGGAGGGGCACCTGACCGACGCGGTGATGGCCAGCGCGCGGGCCGCGGCCGAGGCCGCGGTGCACCACGTCGACCGGCTGCCGGTGGTGGGATGAGCATCGAGCCGGCCGCCGACGCCACCACGGCCTTCGAGGCCGAGCGGCCCCGCCTGGCCGCCCTCGCCTACCGGATGCTGGGCACGCCCGACGACGCCGACGACGTCGTGCAGGACGCGTGGCTGCGCTGGTCGGCGGCCGATCGAGGTTCCGTCCACGACGAGCGGGCCTACCTCGTCACGATCACCTCCCGGTTGGCGCTGGACCGGTTGGA
>DASTYO010000140.1:0-49187 GCA_035764875.1 Acidimicrobiales bacterium
GTGGGCGCGGTGGGCTGCTCGTCCGGACTCGCGACGGGTGCACCGGTGGAGATCGACCCGGTGGCGGCGGGCGGCGCCACCGAGCCGGCGCCGGTCGGCGCACCGCCGCCGGCGGGTTCGGGGAAGTCGCCGATGGCGCCGCCTCCGCCGGCAGCTCCGGTGAACCCCTCGCGGTTCTCGGTGAGCCCGATGGCGGCGAGCGTCCGTCCGAACGTGTACTGCGTGCCCGTGCCTCCCTGTCCGCTGGTGAACACGGTGAAGCGGGGTCCACGGCAGGTGGCCTCGAGCGCCCCGCCCGGCAGCTCCTTCACCTCGGGCTCGGACGGCGGCTCGTAGGTGACGCGGAGGTCGGACCCGATGGTGAGCGGTGCGAGCGCCTCCTGGAGCGCCTCGTTGTCGTTCACCGGCTGCCCGGCCACGGTGACCTCGCCGCCGCAGCTGATCTCGCTGCTCGCGTCGCCGATGACCGCGGCGACCGACTGCTCGGCCACGTAGGACTGCACGACGATCGGCGTGCCGGGCACGCGCTGGTCGGACCCGCGGTTCACCTGGACCCCGCGGATCGACCCGTCCTCGCCAGGCACGATCTCCGAGCGCGAGCGCGCGTCGCCGCCGCTGTCGTCGCCCTCGTTGCGGCCGACACCGACGGCGGCGGGGGCGGCCTCGTCCGGGACGACCTGCGCGAACGCGTAGGGGCCCGCTTGGTCGCGGCACTCCGGCGCCTCCCTGGCCTCGGTCTCGTTGGCCGCGCACTTCTCCGACACGGTGGAGAAGCCCTCGAAGGTCGGGAAGAACGCCTGCGCGTAGCCCGGCAGGCTGTTGCCGTCCACCGGGGAGTCGCCGGAGAACAGCACGGCGCCCTCCAGCCCGGCGTACTGGCCGTTGGCGCCTCGAGCCTCCATGTCGAGGCCGCGCCCGCCGTCGAGGTCGAGCGAGGAGGAGATCTTGGCGTAGGAGTACGCCGACCGCGGCGTGACCGCCGTGGCGGTGGAGAACGTGTTCACCTCGATGGCGTAGCCCTCGAGCCGCAGGCCGAACGTGTTGGGCAGCGGGGCGGGTGCGGCCTCCTGCCCCGCGGCGGACTGCCCGAGCGCGCCGAAGCCCACCGCCCCGGCGAAGACCGCCACTGCGGCGAGCGCGCCCGACCGCCGTGCTCGCTGCCGGTGTGCGATGACCCGTCGGCCCATCCGTCCCCCATCGTTCGGTTCCCTGCGTGGGTCTTCGGTGCGCGCACCCGCGTCTCCTCCCGGGCCCGGTGGAACATCGTTGGAGGACTCGCTCGCTGCGCCGTCGAAGGAACCCGGTAGGGAACATCCGCACCGCCACGCCGCAGGTGGTGCCCAACGGGATCGGACGCTGTGGGGGATCTGCAGTTCTACCTCAACGTGGCCGTCACCGGTCTGTCGATCGGTGCCGTCTACGCCTTGTTCGGACAGGGGATCACCCTGATCTACAAGGGCACGCGCGTGCCCAACTTCGCGCACGCCGCCATCGGCACCATCGGGGCGTACACGTTCGTGAAGTTCTGGGACGGCACCGAGCTGCAGGACCCGGGCCTGCGCTTCCAGGTGCCGTTCACCTCGATCGGCTGGTCGCCCGATCCACCTGCGCTCCCGTTCGTGGCGGCGCTGCTCATCGCGCTGGTGCTCACCGGCCTGCTCGGGCTGGCCATCGAGCGCCTCATCATGCGGCCGCTGGCGAACGCGCCGATGCTGAACCTCATCATCGTGACCATCGCGCTGTTCACGCTGCTCACCGGCATGGGCGGCGACCTGTTCGGCCAGCGCACCGAGGCCGTGCCCACCATCTTCCCGCAGGGCGTGCTCGTGGTGGGCGGCGTCAACCTCACCTACAACGCGCTCGGCACCATCGGCGTCACCGTCGTGCTCGCCGCGGGGCTCGCCGCGTTCTTCCGGTTCACCGACCTCGGCATCGCCATCCGCGCCACCGCCGACTCCCGGGAGGTCTCCCGCCTGCTCGGCATCTCCGCCGACCAGGTGGCCGGGTTCGCCTGGGCGGTGGGCTCGATGCTGGCCACGGTCGCCGGCGTCCTCATCGCCTCCGGCGCGGGCATCTCCCCGTCGGGGCTGGCCAACCTCATCGTGTTCGGCTTCGCAGCCAGCCTCATCGGCGGCTTCACCAGCCTCATCGGCACGCTCGCCGGCGGGCTGCTGATCGGCCTCAGCACCAACCTGGTGGCCGCCGCCCCGTGGCCGCGCGGCATCGTGAGCGACGTCCTCGCCGGGAAGGCCGGCCCCACCCTCATCACGCTGCTGCTCGTCGTCGGCCTGCTGATGACCCGACCGAAGTTCATCTTCGCCGGCATCCGCCTCGACGAGGACACCGGGGTCAGCTTCGCCCGCGCCGCCGGCGGCGTGAACGCGGAGGACGAGCTGCGCCGCAACCTCGACCGGACCGGCCACCTGCAGCTGCTCCTGCGCGACTGGCGGATCGGGCGGTGGCTCCTGGGGGCGCTCCTCGCCGGCTTCGCCGTCGCCTACCCGCTCTTCTTCACGTCGTCGTTCCGCGACGGCGTGCTGCTCAACGGCGTGATCCTGTCCACCATCGCGCTGTCGGTCGTGGTGCTCACCGGCTGGACGGGCCAGATCTCCCTGGCGCCCATGACCTTCGCCGGCATCGGCGCCTTCGGGGCCGCCATCGCCCAGACGTCCTGGAACCTCCCCATCCCCCTGGTGATCCTCGCCGGCGGGCTGCTCACCATCCCGTTCTCGCTGCTGCTCGGCATCCCGGCGCTTCGCCTCCGCGGCTTCTTCCTCGCCCTGGTGACGCTGACGTTCGCCTACTTCGGGGAGAACTTCCTCTTCATCCAGCCCGAGGTCCTCGCCCGCTCGAACCTGGACCGGGAGTGGTTCGGGCTCCAGAACGAGGCGATGTACTTCACCGCCCTCGGCATCGCGGTCCTGCTGTTCCTCGCCATGCGCAACCTGCGCGACACGCGGGTCGCCCGCGCCTTCTACGCCCTCCGCGACGCCGAGACGACCGCCCAGGCGATGGGCATCGACCCGGTGGGCTACAAGCTCCTGGCCTTCAGCCTGTCCGGGTTCATCGCCGGCATCGGCGGCTCCCTGCTCGGGTTCTTCCTGCGGGACATCGACGGCCAGAGCTTCCTGCTGTTCTTCTCCCTCGGCGTCGTGCTCCAGGCCGTGGTGGCCGGCGTGGGCGTGCTGTTCGGCGCCGCCATCGTCGGCGTGATGTTCGAGATCATCCCGCAGCTGACCGCCACGCCCACCACGGGCGTGAACCAGGCCCCCACGATCCTGGCCGGGTTCCTGGCCATCATCACGATCATCCAGAACCCCAACGGCATCGGGGGATCGCTGGTGCGCTTCGTCCGGCCCTTCGACCCGTCCGAGCGGGTGGCGTGGGCATCGGCCGACGACGACGGCCAGCTGGCCGACCTGAGCGCTGATCCGACCAGCGCGCTCGAGGCCCGGGCCGAGGACGTCCGCGAGCCGGTGGGGGCGACCCGATGACCGCGCCGCTCCCCCATGCCGAAGCCGAACCCTTCTTCCAGGTCATCGACGTGCGGCTCGCGTTCGGGGCGCTCCAGGTGCTCGACGGGGTCGACCTCGAGGTGCACCGCGGGGAGATCGTCGGCCTCATCGGGCCGAACGGCGCCGGCAAGACCACCCTGTTCGACGCCATCTCCGGCTACCGCGAGCAGGCCACCGGCAAGGTGCTGCTCAACGGCGTCGACCTGCTCGAGCGCAAGGCCTGGGAGCGCCCGTGGCTCGGCCTCGGGCGCACGTTCCAGCAGGTCACCCTGTACCCCAACCTCACGGTCTACGACTGCATCCGGGTGAGCCTCCACCGGCGCATGCCGAACCAGCCGGTGCGCAGCCTGCTGCGGGCCTGCCTGCGCACGGCCACGTCGGTCGACGAGGAGGAGCGCATCCGCGCCAAGACCGACGAGGTCGTCGACCGGCTCGGCCTCGCCGACTACGCCGGCAAGCTCGCCGCCGACCTGTCCTACGGCACGCTGCGCATGGCCGAGCTGGCGTGCGTCCTCGCCCTCGAGCCCGAGCTCGTGCTCCTCGACGAGCCGTCGTCGGGCATCGCCCAGCGCGAGACGGAGGCGCTCGGCCCGGTGCTGCGCGACGTGCGCGACGAGCTCGGCGCCACGCTCGTGCTGATCGAGCACGACATGCCGCTCATCATGGGGATCTCCGATCGCATCTACGCCCTGGCGAACGGCACGATCCTCGCCGAGGGCACACCCGAGGAGATCCAGTCCGACCCCGAGGTCATCGAGAGCTACCTCGGCGGCTCGATCGATCTCGACGCGGAGGTGCGCTGATGGCCGGCCACGACCCCGTCCTCGAGGTGCGCGGGCTCTACGCCTCGTACGGGGCGGTGCAGGTGCTGCGCTCCATCGACCTGACGGTGCAGCGGGGGGAGATCGTGGCGCTGCTCGGCACGAACGGCGCCGGCAAGTCGACGATCCTGCGGTGCATCTCGGGGGTCATGCGGCCCGACGCCGGCCGCGTGGTCCTCGACGGCGAGGACATCACGGGCCTCGCGCCCGAGGAGGCCGTGCGGCGGGGTGTGTGCCAGGTGCCGGGCGGCCGTGGCCTGCTGCCCTCGCTCACGATCGAGGAGAACCTGCGGATGGGCGCGTACCCGATCCGCAAGGACAAGGCCCGGGTGAAGGCCGGGTTCGACAAGGTCTACGCCGCCTTCCCGCGCCTGGCCGAGCGGCGCACGCAGCTGGCCGGCACGCTCTCGGGCGGCGAGGCGCAGATGCTGGCCATCGGCCGGGCGTTCATGACCACGCCCAAGCTGATGATGATCGACGAGCTGTCCCTCGGCCTCGCGCCGCTCATCGTGCGCGACCTCGTCGAGCGCGTGCGGGAGATCAACGCCGAGGGCGTGTCGATGATCCTCGTCGAGCAGTCGGCCAACCTCGCCCTCACCATCACCGACCACTCGTTCTTCATCGAGAAGGGGCAGGTGCGCTTCGACGGCTCGTCCGCCGAGCTGCTGCACCGCGACGACCTGCTCCGCTCCGTCTTCCTCGCTTCGTCCTCGACCTGATCCGCAGGAGCACCCCATGGACCCCAAGCAGCTCCGCACGCTCCAGACCGTCGTCGCCATCGTCGTGGTGGTGATGCTCTCGGTGAGCCTGGCCGCCGTGTCGGTGGTGCGCGCCGACGACGCGGAGGGCGAGCTCGTCGCCGCCGACGGCGGTGACGGCAGCGCCTCCTCCGGCAGCACGGGCGGGTTCTCCACCGGATCGGGCGGCGACACGTCGGGCGCCGCCGGCGGCTCGACGCCCGCCACCACCGGCAAGGCCGGCGCCGGCGGCGACGCCGGTGCCGCTGGCGGCCAGACCGGCGGCCAGGCGGGCACACCGGGCGCCGGCGGGGGCCAGGGCGGCCAGGGCGGCGGGGGCGGCCAGGGCACCGCGGCGGCGCAGGGCGGCGGGGGCGCCTGCCCCGACCTCAACCCCGAGGAGGGCGTGTACTGCGACCGCTGGCTCGTGGGCGGCACCACGATCCTGTCCGGTCCCCTCGCCATCTACGGCGAGCAGGGGCTCAAGGGCGGCCAGGCGTGGATCGAGTACTTCCGCCGCACGCTCGCGCCCGAGCTGGGCGTCCGGCCCAGCCAGCTCATCTACTACGACGACAACCTCGAGCCGCGGAAGACCCTGCAGTTCGTGCAGAAGCTGGTGGAGGAGGACAAGGTCCTGCTCATCGGCGGCGTGACGAACCCCGGGGCCGTGGCCGGGTACCTCGAGGAGCAGGGCGTGGCCTTCATCGGCGACCTGGGCCTCAACCCCGGCTCCTACGAGTCGACCTCGATCTTCCCGACCTCGGCGCCGTTCGAGGTGTCCTTCCAGCTGCGGGCCCGCACCGCCAAGCGCAACGGGGCCAAGAGCATCTCGGTGATCCAGGACGTCCTCCCGGCCTCCGACCCCGCCGAGTTCGAGCGCCTCTGGGAGCAGGCGGCGGAGAAGGAGGGCCTCGACCTCCTCAGCTTCCAGCCCATCGACAGCCAGGCGAACACGTGCGACTCCCGCATGCTGAACGTCATCCGCGAGCAGCCCGACTGGGTGATGCTGCCGGTGGCCGCGGCGCCGATGCTCGGCTGCATGCGCGAGGCGGCCTCGCAGCAGTACAAGCCCGGCTCGGTCACGGCCGGCAACCTCGTCAACTGGAGCGGCGGGTCAAACCTCGCCTTCGAGGTCGAGCAGTGCGGCTCCCAGTGCTACGGCATGTACTCCGGCGGCACGCCGTTCCTCGACCCGCGCACGAACCCGAGCCCCCAAGCCAAGGCCTACATCGAGAACATGGCCAAGTACGCCCCCGGCATCGACGTCACCGGGTTCATCGCGATCAACTACTACCACGCCGGTCTCCTGCAGTTCGAGGTCATGCGCCAGGGCGGGATCCTGCAGAACCTGAGCCGCGCCAACGTGCTGAAGGCGGCCGAGGGCTTCGGGCCGTTCGAGACCGGCTTCGGCAACACCGTCCACTGGGAGGCCGGCAAGGTCCCCCGCGTCCCCACCACGTGCGGCTACGAGGTCATCCTCGACCCCGACGAGCGACGGTGGGTGTTCCAGACCGAGAAGCTCTGCCTGTGACCCACCAAGAGGTGACCCCGTGATCTTCGTCTCCATCGGCCTGCTCGTCGTGGCCGCCATCGCCCTCGGCATCGGCATCACCTCGTCGTCGGTGCCACCGCTCGTGGTCAGCATCCTGGCCACGCTCGCCGCCGCCGGGACGCTGTGGGCGTCGTTCGTCCACTACCGCCAGGCGGCCGCCGGCCAGGGCCGGGCCGTCACCGGCCTCGGCGGCAACCAGCCCCGCACCCCCGGCTACCCCGAGGTGTACACCCACCAGGGCAACGGCCACGGCGCCCCTGGCGTGCCGGCCAGCGCGCCCGCCGTGGCGGCGGCCGAGGGGGCCGCCCGCCCCGTGCCCGAGGACTGGGACGACCTCGACGACGCCCGCGCCGTGGCGCTGGTCTCCGCGTTCAACCTCGAAGAGCTGCACGCGCTGCGCCGCCACGAGGTCGAGCACCGGCGGCGGGCCCCGGTGGTCGCCGAGATCGACCAGCGCATCGACACCATCGTCGACCTCCGCCGCCGGGCCACCTCCTCCTGAGCCCCGCCGTCAGGGCGCCGCGAGGGCGGCGTCCCCGGCGATGGCGAGGAGGGCGTCCGGCACGTCGCTCGGCGGTCCGCCGAGCGCCACCAGCTGCGCCGCCCGGGCCGCGTCGGCGAGGACGAGCCACCCGAGCGCGGTGCGGTCGGCCCGACCGCGATCGCCGGCCGGCACGGGCTCGTCCCGCAGCGCCTCCGCTGCGCCCACCAGACGGCGGGCGAGGTCGGCGAGGACGTCGGGGGTGCCGAACGCGCCCTCGACGTCGTCCGGCGTGGGCGCCTCCAACGCCGCCACCGCCTCGAGCCAACCGGCCTCCGGCTGCGATCGGCGCTCCCCTTCGCGCAGCCGTGGCAGCGCGTCGGTGACGTTGGCGTCCTGCGGCTCCAGGGGCGGGCCGACGGCCAGCTCCAGGCGCTCGAAGTCGGGCACCTCCGCCGGCAGGCGCAGCTCGACGGCCTCGCCGGGGTCGAGCGGCGGGCTCGTGCGCTCGCGGGCCCGGTCGAACGTCCGGTCGCCGAGGATCCGCAGGCGTCGCCCGAGCCGGTCCCACTGCTCGGCGGTCGCCGGGTCGCTCGCGGCCACGGCGGCGCGGTGGGCGGCGACGGCCTGGACGTAGAGCGCGGCGGCATCTGCGACCAGGGGTCGGGCGAGCTCGTCGTGCCGGTGGGCGGGCAGCGCACCGGCGGCGTCGGCGACCTCACCGACCACCGGCTCGACCTCGTCCAGCACGCCCGAGAGCTCCGCGGCGGAGCGGGCGCCGGTGGACCACTCGTCGACGGCGCGTGCGTACCGGGGCAACACGTCGACCAGCGGCTCGAAGGCGCCGGCCAGCGCGCGGTCCCATCCCTGGTCGACCGCGACGTCGGCGGTGGTCGACGTCGGTGCGGCGTCGTCCTCGTCGGCACCGTCGCCGCCGAGCAGCGAGGCGACGAGCACGACGACGAGGAGCACCGCCGGGATGCCCACGCCGAGGGCGATGATCCGGCGATCGGGGCGGCCGGCTGCCATGGCTCGGCACGCTAGTCGGGGGCTAGGTTGGCAACGCTCGTATCCAACGCCGTGCCCGACGCACGCACACCTCGGGGGAACCGTGTCCGACACGAAGAAGAAGATCGTCACCGTCCTGGACCCGCAGGACGAGTACACCCACGAGCCCGATGCGGCGGAGAACTACAACGAGTCGATGTACCTCAACGCGTTCGACGCGGAGCAGGAGGTCGGCGGGTGGTTCCGCCTCGGGAACCGGGTGAACCAGGGCTACGCCGAGATGACCGTGTGCGTGTACCTGCCCGGCGGCCGGGTGGGCTTCGTGTTCGGGCGACCCCAGATCGACACCAACGACAAGATGGAGGCCGGCGGCCTGTCGATCGAGGTGGTGAAGCCCTTCGAGCACCTCAAGGTCCGCTACGACGGCAAGGTGTGCCTGCTCGACGAGCCCGGCCAGATGGCCGACCCCCGGACGGCGTTCAAGGAGAACCCGTGGGTGGAGTGCGAGATCGACCTCGACTACCGCGGCGTGTCGCCGATGTACGGCGGCAAGCCCCAGTACGAGGACGGCACCGAGCTGGAGATCGACCCCGAGACGTCCTTCGCCAAGGCCCACTACGAGCAGCACTGCGCGGTCACGGGCACCATCCGGGTGGGCGAGGAGACCATCGACATGGACGGCCTCGGCCTGCGCGACAAGTCATGGGGGCCCCGCCACTGGCAGGCCATCGAGTGGTACCGCTGGCTGCCGATGACGTTCTCGAAGGACTTCGCCATGATGATCTCGGTCGTCGGCGGCCGGCCGGGCGGCATGGTGCTGGTGGGCGACGAGTACCACCTGATCCGCGACTGCAGCATCGAGTCCGACTGGGACGAGGACAAGTACCAGACGGCCATGCGCTGCTCGGTCACCACCGACCACGACACCTACGAGGTCACCGGCGAGGTCATCTCGCTCATCCCGCTGCGCAACCGGCGCACCGACCCCGAGGGCAACGAGCTGTTCACCCGCATCACCGAGGCGATGACCCGCTACGAGTGCAACGGGCAGAAGGGCATCGGCATGAGCGAGTACCTCGACCAGATCGTCGACGGCGAGCCCCAGGGCCCCGACGTCCGCTGAGCGGAGGACGCGCACGTGGCCGAGGACATCGTCGATCCGCACCACCACCTCTGGGCGCGGGACGACATCGGCGACTACCTGCTCGCCGACCTGCACGCTGACACCGCCACGGTGCCCGGCGTCGTCCAGACCGTGTTCGTCGAGTGCGGCGCGTCCTACCGCGCCGAGGGACCCGAGCACCTCCGCCCGGTGGGCGAGACCGAGTTCGTGGCCGCCATCGCGGCGGCGAGCGAGTCCGCCCCCGGCCCCACCATCGCCGGCATCGTCGCCCACGCCGACCTGACCCTCGACCCCGACCGGCTCGACGAGGTGCTCGACGCCCACGACGCCGCCTCCGGCGGGCGGTTCCGCGGCATCCGCGACGCCCTGTGCCGCGCACCGGAGGGCGTGCAGCTCGGGATCCCCGGTCGCGCCGCCGCCGGCAAGGCCGGCGACCCGGACTTCCAGCGCGGCGCCGCTCGCCTCGGGGAGCGGGGGCTCACGTACGACACCTGGCAGTACCACGTGCAGCTCGGCGAGCTCGTGGAGCTGGCGCGGGCGGTGCCCGGCACCACCGTGGTGCTCGATCACTTCAGCACGCCCCTCGGGGTGGGTCCCTGGGAGGGCCGCCACGACGAGGTCTTCGAGGCGTGGGCGCCCGGCATCGCCGAGGCGGCGGCGTGCCCGAACGTGGTCGCGAAGCTGGGGGGCATGGCGATGCCGGACAACGGCTTCGGCTGGCACCTCGATCCGAGCGCCCGCCCGGACATCGAGGCGTTCCTCGCGGTCCAGGCGCGCTGGTACCACCACACCATCGAGCACTTCGGCCCCGACCGCTGCATGTTCGAGTCGAACTTCCCGGTCGACCGGTGGAGCGTGGACTACGCCACCTACTGGGGCGCGATGGACGTGATCGCCGAGCGGTACGAGCCGCACGAGCGGGCCGCGATGTTCGCCGGCACGGCCCGTCGCGTGTACCGCCTGCCCACGCCCTGAGGGCTACTCGTTCAGGGCGGCGCTGATCGGGCGGAGCGCGTCGAACACGGCCTCGAACTGGGGCTGGTGCCGGACGTAGACCTCATGGGCGGCGGGGTCGGGCTCGTGCATGCGTCCGGAGCCGGCGAGGGCGGCGAGCTGGTCACGGCCGAAGACGCCGTGGCGGTGCAGGGCGAGCAGGCCGGTGGCCCGGGCGATGGCGAAGTCGGGACGGTCGGGCACCTGCACGGGTCGACCGAGGACGTCGGCGACCACCTGCGCCCACCCCGCCGAGCGGGCGGCGCCGCCGACGAAGAGGAGCTCCTCGATCGGGTCGCCGGTGAGGGCCTCGACGTGGGGCAGCAGCCAGGCGAGGTTGTGGGCGACGCCCTCGCAGGTGGCGCGCACCAGCTCGTTGCGCCCGGTCTCGAGGCTCATGTTCACGTAGCCGCCCCGCATGTTCGTGTCGTTCGCCGGCGCCATCGAGCCGCGCAGCCACGGCAGGAACAGCACGCCACCGCTGCCGGGCGCGACGGTGGCGAGCACCTCGTCGAGGGTGTCGAAGCCGCCGGTGGCGACCACGTTCTGGAGCACGTGCTCGAGCGGCTTGCCGCCGAGGCCGTTCTCGGCGAACACGAGGTACCGGTCGGTGAACGGACCCGGGCACGACAGCACCTCGTGGTCGAGGTCGACCTCCTTGGTCGCGATGTCGTCGACGAGCACGCTCGTGGTGCCGATGCTGAGGCCGGCGCGCCCGGCGCGGAACGCGTCGGTGGCCACCGAGCCGGCCTGGGTGTCGTTGACCCCGGCGTACACGACCGCCGAGCTCGGGATGCCGAGCTGGGCTGCGACGTCGGGGCGGACGGTGCCCACCGGCTCGTCCATCGGGAGCAGCGGCGGCAGCCGGGACGGGTCGACCCCGGCCCAGCCGAGCAGCACGTCGTCGTACGTCGTCTGCCCGAGCGACCGGTTGTCGACGAGCTGGCTCATGAACTGGGTCGCCTGGTTGGCGGCGATGCGACCGGTGAGCCGCGCGTTCAGGTGGTCCATCGGCTCGAGGTAGGCCGCGGTGCGGGCGTGCACGTCGGGGCAGTCGTGCTGGAGGTGCAGGACGTGGCCGAGGCTCAGGCCGCCGCCGACCGGCGGGATGCCGTGGCGCTCGATGAACCCGAGGAAGGCGTCCTCGTGCTCGCCGAGGATGGCGAAGCTGCGCTCGGTGCCCCGCCGGTCGGACCACAGCCGCATGGGCGCCACCGGCCGGCCCTCGGCGTCCACCGGCACGATCGACGAGTACTGGCTGTCGACGCCGACCGCCACCACGGCTGCTGCCGCGTCGGGGGCGGCGGCCACGCACTCCTGCACGGCGTCGATGACGGCCTGCCACTGCGCCTCGGCGTCGAGCTCGGCGCGGTCGCCCTCGATGTCGGCGACGAGGTTCCGGCTGGCGGTGGCGTGGATGGTGCCGTCGGCGCCGACCAGCGTGGCCTTGACGTTGGTGGTGCCGACATCGATGCCGAGGGCGGTGGTCACGGCGGACATCCCACCACACCGTGACGAATTTCGTGCCTGGGTGACAGGTGCTGTCACCCAGGCACGAGATCCGCGTGGCTACTGCTTCGGGCCGACGACCACCGTCTTCTGGTTGACGAACTCGCGGATGCCGAGGTGGCTGAGCTCGCGGCCGTAGCCCGAGTCCTTGATGCCGCCGAAGGGCAGCCGGGGGTCGGACGCCACGAAGTCGTTCACGAAGCAGCAGCCGGCCTCGAGCTGCTCGGCGGCGATGCGTTCGCCCCGCTCGAGGTCGGCCGTGAACACCGCGGCGCCGAGCCCGAAGTCGGAGTCGTTGGCGATCTCGATGGCGTGCGCCTCGTCCCGCGCCCGCAGCACGGCGGCCACCGGACCGAACAGCTCCTCCTGCGCGGCCGGCATGTCGGTGGTGACGCCGGTGAGCACGGTGGGCGGGTACCAGGCGCCGGCCTGCGTCGGGATCACGCCGCCGAGGGCGAGGTGGGCGCCGGCGGCGATCGACCGCTCGACCTGGTCGTGCAGCTCGTCGCGCAGCGACACCTGGGCCTGGGGGCCGACCGTGGTGGCCTCGTCCAGGGGGTCGCCGACGACGGCGGCCTCCATGTGGCCGACGAAGGCCTCGACGAAGCGATCGTGGACCTCGTCCACCACGATGAAGCGCTTGGCGGCGATGCAGGACTGACCGGCGTTGATGAGCCGGCTGGTGGCGCAGGTCTTCGCCGCCGCGTCGATGTCGGCGTCCTCCAGCACCACGTAGGGGTCGCTGCCACCGAGCTCAAGCACCGTCTTCTTCAGGAGGCGCCCCGCGGTCTTGGCGACGGCGGAGCCCGCCGGCACGCTGCCCGTGAGCGTGGCGGCCCGCACGAGCCGGTGCTCCAGCACGGAGGCCACGTGCTTGGAGCCGATCTTGAGGCTGCGGAACAGGCCCTCCGGCGCGCCACCCTCGACGAACAGCTCCTCGATGGCGACCGAGCACCCGGTGACGTTCGACGCGTGCTTCAGGAGGCCGGCGTTTCCCGCCATCAGCGCCGGGGCGGCGAAGCGGAACACCTGCCAGAGCGGGAAGTTCCACGGCATGACGGCGAGCACGACGCCCAGCGGCTCGTGGTGGATGTAGCTGCGCTGGCGGTCGGCGTCGACGGGGATGTCGGCCAAGTGCCCCTCCCCGTGGTCGGCGTAGTAGCGGCAGACCCACGCGCACTTCTCGACCTCGCTGCGCCCGGCGGTGACCGGCTTGCCCATCTCGAGCGCCATCAGCTCGGCGAGCTCGTCGGTGCGGGCGTCGAGCCGGTCGGCGACCGTCCGTAGCATCGTCGCCCGCTCGTCGAAGCCGCTGCGGCGCCAGGCTCGCTGGCGGGCGTCGGCCTGCTCGACGAAGGCCACCACCTCGTCCGCGGTGTGCTCGTCGTAGGCGGCGACCTGCTCGCCGGTGGCGGGGTTCGTGGAGGTGAGCATCCGTTCACTTGTAGCACCGATCGACGTCGCGGGCGCACCGGCCGGCCCCGTCCCGCCCGCACCACCGTCGTTCTGGGACGCGTCACACGCTCCCGGTCACGTCGGATGCACCCCGGAACGAGCAGGCGATCGTTCTGGGACGCGTCACACGCCTCGGGCGACGTCGGACGCGTCCCGGTCCGGCGAGGGCTCGGGGCCGGCGGGCGCGCTCAGACCACGGTGATCGGGACGCCGCCCTTCGGCGCGAACGTGGCCAGGCCGGTCGGGCGCGGCTCGGGGTCGCGGAGCTGCCAGTCGACGCGCTGGGCCAGGCGGACGGCGAGCGCCTGGAGCTCGAGCGTCGCCAGCGCGAAGCCGATGCACTTGCGGTAGCCGCCGCCGAAGGGCACGAAGCTGTAGGGCACCGGCTCGCCGTCCACCCAGCGCTCGGGGCGGAACACCTCCGGGTCACCCCACACCTCCGGCAGCCGGTGCGTGATGTAGGGGCTGTACAGCACGGTGCTGCCGCCGGGGATGCGACGGCCGAGCACCTCGAAGTCGTCGATCGCCCGTCGGCCTCCCACGGCCGCGGGCGGCCACAACCGCAGCGTCTCCCGGACCACGCCGTCCACGAGCGGCATCCGGCGGAGGTCGTCGACGGTGGGGGCCGCGTCGCCGATCGTGTCGCGCACCTGCGCCCGCAGCGCGTCGAGCGCGGCCGGGTTCGCGCCGAGGGCGTGCACGAGCCAGGCCGCGGCCGACGACGTCGTGTCGTAGCCGGCGGCGATGAGGCTGCGGATCTGGTCGCACAGCTCGGCGTCGTCGAGCGGGCGCTCGGCTCCCTCCAACTCGTCGGCTGCGGCGAGGAGCGCCGAGAGCGTGTCTGGGCTGGCCACGGCGTCGACGCCGGCAGCTCGGCGCCGTGCCACCTCCGCCATGATCAGCTCGTCGACCGCACGGCGCGCCCGGATCGCCCGGCCGTAGCCGTTCACTCGCAGGTCGACGTCCACCCGCCGCAGCGGCGTGCGCTGCACGTGGCGCAGGGCCGGCTCCAGGCGCTCCCCGATCTCGTCGGCCAGGTCACCGAGCCGCTCGCCGAACAGGGCGCGCACCACGATCCGTCGGATGGCGGCCCGCAGCTCGGCGTGGGCCACCAGCTGCCTCCCCGGCGTCCACGCGTCGAGGGCCCGGTCGAGCTCGCGGACGATGAGCTCGAGGTGGGCATCGACCCGCTTGATCGAGAACGCCGGCTGCACCAGCCGCCGGCGCCGGCGGTGGTCGTCGCCGTCGGAGAGCACGAGCGCCGTCGGCCCGTCCACCACCTCCAGGAGGCCGAACGCCTCCCGCCACGTGAAGTTGCCCGCACCGTCGGCCAAGACGTGTTGGTTGGCCTCGGGCCCGAAGACGTACACGAGGCGGATAGGGATCCGGTAGCCCACGTCGACCACGGGCCCGTACCGCTCGTGCAGGCGGGTGAGCGTCCAGGCGATGTCCTCGACCTTCGCCGACAGGCGCAGGTGCTCGAGCAGGCCCGGGCGGGCAGGGACGGCGGGACCGGCCACGACACCGGTCTACCTCGGCGAGCTCGGCCCTGTCCCCTTCGTCCGGTTCGGTGGGGCGTGCCCTCAGCCGGGCAGGCCCTGGTGCTTGTCCATCATGTCGGCCATGATCGCCCGGATGAACTCGTCGGCCTCGTCGGTCATGCCGCCGGCGACGCCGCCGTAGACGGCCGCCGACTTGGGCGCCTCGTCCTTGTGCTCGACGGCGTGGTCGACGGCCTCCTCGAGGTCGGCGGCGAACGCCTCCACCACGCCGGGCTGGGTCTGGGGGCGGGTGACCGCCATGTGGATGGCGTTGGGGTACTGCTGGCCGTTGAACCGCCAGCCCCGGAGCTTCATGAAGTCGTTGACGTGGTACACGTCGAACACGTCGCTGGTGAAGGCGAACAGGAACGTCGGGTCGCCGAGGATCCGCAGCTCCGGGTGCCGCTTCACCGCCTCCTGCATGGCGAACGACGTCTCGAAGATCTGCTGCGCGTAGCGGCGGTAGCCGGCCCGGCCGAGGCTGACCATCGAGGCCCAGGTGGCGGCGAGCAGGCCGCCCGAGCGGGAGCCGTCCATCCCGGGCGAGCAGTACTTGCCGCCCGACCAGTCCGTGCGGAAGAAGTACTGGCTGTTGCGCAGCGCCTTGTCGCGGAAGAGCAGGGTGGACGTGCCCTTCAAGCCGTAGCCGTACTTGTGCGTGTCGGCCGAGATCGAGGTGACGCCGGGCAGCCGGAAGTCGAACGTCGGGATCTGGTCGTAGCCGAGCTCCTGCCCGAACGGGAGGATGAAGCCGCCGAGGCAGCCGTCGACGTGCAGGCCGACGCCCCGCTCCTGCGCCAGCTCGGACAGCTCGGGGATGGGGTCCACGGTGCCGTAGCCGTAGTTGCAGGCCGACCCGACGATGGCGACGGTGTTCTCGTCGATCTGCTCGGCGACCGCCTCCGGGCGGACGACGGTGGTGTCGGGGTCGACGGGCACGTTGCGGGGCTCGATGCCGAACAGGTGGCAGCCCTTGTCGAACGCCGGGTGGCTCGTCTCCGGCTTCACGACGTTGGGCGCCACGATGCCCCGCTCGGCCCGGGCGTGGTCGCGGTAGGCGAGCAGGGCGTGCATGATCGAGCCGGAGCCACCGGAGGTCACCATGCCGGCGGTGTCGTGGCCCCGCTCGCTGGCGGCGTCGGCGTGCATGAGATCGAGCGCCATGGCGATGACCTCGCCCTCGAACCTCGTGGCGCTCGGGCACATGTCGCGCTGGAGGATGTTCATGTGGCTGAACAGCCCGAACACCTCGTTCATGAACCCGTAGTGGTCGTGGTCGCCGCAGTACATCGACCCCGAGCACTTGCCGGTCTCCCAGGCGGCGTCCTCGTCGGCCGCGAGGGCGCGCAGCTCGTCGAGGATCGACTCCCGGCTCCGGCCCTCGTCGGGGAGGCCCCGGTTCACGGGGAAGCGATCGGCGTACGGGTACAGCGAGCTCATGCCCGCGGACGGTAGGGCACCGTGGGTCGGCGCCGCCTCACGGCGCCGACCCGACCCGTCCTCAGTACCGCAGCAGCGCCCCCACCGCACCGGACGGGCTGTTGGGCCCGTGCTCGGGCACGATGACCACCTCGGCGCCGCCGGCGAGCGCCGCGGCGACAGCCGCGTCGGTGAGCCGGGCGGTGAGCACGTCGTCGAAGCCGAGGTCGGCGAGCGGCACGGCGTCGAGGGCGAGCTGCATGGGGTCCTCGGCGGCCACGTGGACGGGCTGGCCGCTGTCACCGGAGACGAGCAGCGTCTGCACCGCGCCCTGGCGGAGCGCGGCCAGCACGTCGCCCACGTCGTCCGCGGCGCCCTCGCCCCGGCCGCGAGCCTCGCCGAAGCGCTCGAGCACCTCGACGATCTCCCGGCCGAGGCGGTCGCGCAGCAGCGTGCGCGCCCGGTCGAAGACCACGGCGTCCGACTCGTCGTCGAAGGGCTGGTGGTCGTCGAGCACCAGGCGGTCGCGGAGGTGCTCGGGCAGGTGCTCGGCCACCAGGTGCACCGCCCGCTCGTCACCCGTGACGATCACGAGCTCGGCGTCGACCGCGTCGGCCTCCGCGGCCACCGCCTCGGCGATCTCCTTGGCGTTCTGCTCCCACGTGTGCTCGCTGTGGCGCTGCATGCGGGCCTGGGAGAAGCCGCCCGACGCGACCTTCTGCACGTACTCGTCGTCGCCCGCCACCTCGGTGTCGCGCGCGATCTCGCCGCCGGCGACGCGGGCGATCGACGCTCCGACCCGGTCGCAGCGGACCACCACGAGCGGACGGTCCTCGAAGCGGTCGCGCAGGAACGGCACGAACCGGGGCAGCGCTTCCACCTGGATGACGTCCTCGGACTCGTCGACGTCGGCCAGACGCGACACGAGCGTGCCCCGGCGGTCGGCGACGATGCCCAGGCCGTCGGTGCCGGTGTGGCCGAGCACCGCCTCGGCGGCGCGCTCGATGACGGCCGACGGCAGACCGGCCTCCTCGAGCTGCCGGCGCACGTCCTTGCCGCGGATGTCCAACCGCACCTGGGTGTCGCCCTCGAAGCCGGGTGCGGCGAACACGACGGTGGCGACGGGCTCGCCTCGGCGTTCGAGCAGCTCGGCGAGCAGCGGGTCGGCGCTGGTGAGCGAAGGCACGTGGGGGCTCCGTTCGATCGGGGGACGGTTCGAGCGCGTCCGTACCCGAGCGCCCCTCAGGCCAACCCCGCCCTACGCCGGCACGGACTGGGCCGCTGCCCAGGCGCGGTAGGACTCCGGCAGGGCGTCACGACCGGGGTGGAACGACGGGGCCACGTAGCGGGCGACCTCGCGACCGAGGTGGCGGAAGAACCGGCTGCTCATGCCCATCAGCGCCGGGTTCGGCAGGCGCACGACCGGCCGGAGCCGACCCCGCACGAGGTCGGCGGCCGCGAACAGCGCCACGCCCGCGCCCGGGACCACCACCAGCAGCGTCGCAGCCAGGGCGAGGCCGGCGACGCGCAGCGCCAGGTCGTCGTCCACCCCGGCCAGGACGTCGAACGCCACGCTGCGGTGCTCGAGCTCCTCGGCGCCGTGCCAGACGAGCAGCGCGGCCATCGGCTCCGGGAGGACGCCTTCCAGGTCCTCGTCGAGGAAGGCCCGCCCGAACGCCGCCGTGAAGTGCTCGAGCGCTGCGGTCGTGGCCAGGCGCAGCTCGGCAGGCACGAACGGCTCGAGCGTGCGGCGCAGCTGCTCGATCGTCGAGGCGTAGGCGTCCACCGGCACGCCCTGCGCCCGGAGCTCGTCCCACACCGACTGGTGGATGCGAGCGTGCACGGCCTCCTGCCCCATGAACGACGCCACCTCCCGCCGCAGCAACGGGTCGTCGATGCGGTCGCGGAACTCCTTCACGGCGTCGATGAAGAACTCCTCGCCCAGCGGGATGAACACGTGCCCGGCGTTGCCGAACCACGTGCCGAGGCGGCTCCCGCCCACCCACCGCCGGGGCAGGTCGGAGAGATCGAAGGTCGGACGCCGGACGGTGATCGTGGCCATCGGTGTCCATCCTGTCCGCTTCGCGCCGCCGCCCCGAAGCCGGCGCTCACACGTAGCGGCTCAGGAAGTGCACCATCTCGCGCGCCGTGGCCCGGCCGTACAGGGGCTCGCGGTCGAAGGCGTGAGGCTGCTCGGCGTAGATGTGCAGGTCCACGGGCACGCCGTGGGCGTGCAGCGCCTCGTACATCCGGAAGCTCGCCATCACCGGCACCACGTCGTCGCCGCTGCCGTGGATCAGCTTGGTGGGCGGGAAGTCGGGCGAGGCCAGCAGCAGCGGGCTCACCTCCCGCTCGAGCTCGAGCGAGCCGCCGTCGTCGGCGATGGCGATCAGGGGGAGCGACCCGTCCACGTGTTCGCCGTGGACGAGGTGGGTCGGCGGGTAGACCGCGATGCAGGCCCGGACGGGCAGCGATCGATCGGAGGCCAGCAGCAGGGCGAGGTGCGCGCCCGCCGAGTTGCCCTCCACCGCGATCCGGCCCGGGTCGATGCCGAGCTCGTCGGCGTGGTCGACCATCCAGCGAAGCGCCATGCGGACGTCGTCGATCTGGGCGGGCCACGGCGACTCCGGCACCAGCCGGTACTCGGGCGCGACGCAGACGTAGCCCTCGCGCCCGATGAGCACGCCGTAGCCGCGCAGCTGCGTGCGGTCCCCTTCCCGCCAACCTCCCCCGTGGATGAGCAGCACGCCCGGCAGCGGGCCTTCGTGCTCCTCTGGTGTGTAGACGTCGCAGCGCAGCTCGCGGCCCTCGCCGCCGGCCCGCCCGTACACCACGCCTTCGTCGATCGTCACTCGTCCAGCCATGGGTCGGAGTCTCGCGCCGTCAGCGGGGCTTGGACTGCAGGACGCCGGCCGCCTCGAGCGCGTCGACCCGGGCGTCGTCCCAGCCGAGGAGGCCGGTGAGCACCGACCGGTTGTGCTCGCCGAGCAGCGGGGCCGGCGTGTCGAGCTGCGGGCGCTCGTCGTCGAACGCCAGCGGGAAGCCGGGGATGGTGACCGGGCCGGCGACGGGGTCGTCGACCGGGCGGATCATCCCCCGCTCGACGAGGTGGGGCTGGTGCACGAAGTCGGCGGGCGACAGCACCTTCGAGCACGGGACCCGGTGGGCCTCGAGGGCGGCGATCACCTCGTCGTCGGTGTCGAAGCCGGCCATCCACGCCTCGAGGATCTCGGTGAGCAGGTCGCGGTTGGCGAGGCGCCCATCGTTGTTCCGGAACCGCTCGTCCTCGCCGTACTCCGGGTGGCCGAGCGCGTCCCACAGCCCCTGGATCTGGCCCTGCGTGCAGAAGACGACGATCCAGCCCTCCGGCCCGCGGAACGTGCCGCCCGGGGACGACGGTTGGTAGTGGCGGCCGGCCCGCATCGGCACGTACTCGCCGTCGGTGATCGACGGTGCGTAGATCGAGGTCTCGTGCAGGTGCACCAGGCTGTCGACCATCGACGCGTCGATGTGGGTGCCCCGCCCGGTCGTCGAGCGGCGGAACAGCGCCCAGCCGATGGCGGCGAACGCGTGCACGCCGGCGACGGTGTCCGCGAGGCCGATGCCGACGAACGTGGGCGGGCCGTCCGGGTCCCCGGTCATGTGCATCACGCCGCCGTACGCCTGGGCGACGAAGTCGAACGCCGGCTTGTCCCGCAGCGGGCCCGTCTGGCCGAACCCGGAGATCGAGCACATGACGAGCCCCGGGTTGGTGGCGGACAGATCGTCGTAGCCCCACCCCTTCCGGTCCATCACGCCGGGGCTGAAGTTCTCGACCACGACGTCGACGTGGTCGGCGAGCTCGCGGACGATGGCCCTGCCCTCGTCGGTGGACAGGTCGAGGCACACGCTCTGCTTGCCGCGGTGCTGCTGGACGAAGAAGCCGGCTCGGCGGTTGCGGCGGGGCGTGAACGCCCGGCTCGGGTCGCCGAACGGGGCGGCCTCCACCTTCACGACCTCGGCGCCCATCTCGGCCAGCAGCCGCGTGCAGGCCGGACCGGCGAGGTACTGGGTGAGGTCGAGGACCCGGATGCCGTCGAGCATGTTCCGCAGCCGCTGCCAGATCTATTCCGGCGTGACGTAGGCGGCGGTGATGCCGCCGTCGACCGTGAAGGTGGCGCCGGTCATGTAGGACGAGTCGTCGGTGGCGAGGAACAGCGCGGCCTTGGCCATCTCCTCGGCCTCGCCGAAGCGGCCCATCGGCACGTGGACGAGCCGCCGCTGCTTCTTCTCCTCGGTGTCGAGGAAGTCCATGAGCAGCTTGGTGCGCAGCGGACCGGGGCACAGGGCGTTCACCCGGATGCCCTCGCGGGCGTGGAGCACGGCCAGCTCGCGTGTCATCGACAGGACCGCGCCCTTCGATGCCGTGTAGGCGAGCTGCGGCGTGGCCGCGCCCATGAGGGCGACGAACGAGGCGGTGTTGATGATGGACCCGCCGCCGGTGTCGCGCATGGCGGGGATGCCGTACTTGCAGCCGAGCCAGACGCCCTTGACGTTGACGGCGATGGTGCGGTCCCACAGGTCCTCGGTGGTGGTCTCCGCGTCGCCGTCCTCGGCGAGCATCACGCCGGCGTTGTTGAACAGCACGTCGAGGCGGCCGAACTCCTCCACGGTGCGGTCGACCATGCCCCGCACCTGCTCCTCGGAGGACACGTCGACCGTCAGGGCGAGGCCGCGACCGCCGGCGACGGTGATCTCGTTCACGACCGCGTTGGCGCCGTGGTGGTCGCGGTCGACGCAGACGACGGTGGCCCCCTCGCCGGCGAACAGCCGGGCCGCGTGCGCCCCGATGCCGCTGGCGGCCCCGGTGACGATGGCGACCTTCCACTGGAGCTTCACGGGTTCCCCCCACGGGTTCGGATCGGCGCGCGGTCGCAGGCGGCGACGAGCGCGTCGAAGAGGCGTTGCTGGGTCGAGTCGGAGGCGGCGGTGAGCTCGGGGTGCCACTGGACGCTGCGCAGCCACGGGTGGCCGGCCAGCTCGGTGGCCTCGACCACGCCGTCGGGTGCCCAGGCCACGGCTCGCAGGCCGTCGCCGAGCCGGTCGACCGCCTGGTGGTGCCAGCTCATCGGCGTGATGGCGGAGGCCCCCAGCACGTCGGCGAGGTCGCTGCCCGGCTCGACGCGCACGTCGTGCGGCGTGGGCGAGGCGATGGCCGTCGGCTCCGGCGGCTCGATGCGGTGGAGGACGCCGCCGGCGTCCGGGCCGGGCACCACGTCGGGGAGGTGCGGGACGAGCGTGCCGCCGAGGGCGACGTTCAGCACCTGCGACCCGCGGCAGATGGCGAGGGTGGGAACGTCCCGGTCGACGAGCGCTCGCACCAGCGCGAGCTCGTCGCGGTCGCGGCCCTCGTGCAGCGCGTAGATGGTCTCGTGGGCAGCACCGCCGTAGGTGGACGGGTCGAGGTCGCCACCGCCGGCCAGGACCACGCCGTCCAGCCGGGCGAGGAGTGCGTCGACGTCGACGGGTTCGTCCACCGTGCCGGGGGGCAGCAGCACGGGCTCGCCCCCGGCCCGGCGCACCGCGGCCACGTACTCCTGGGGGAGCCCGTAGCGGCCGGCCTGGCTCGGCGGGTACGTGGTGATGCCGATCAGCGGGCGGGGGCGGGCCATCGGAGCGGCACGCTACCGGCCGCCCCCGCCCGCTGATCGAACTCCTACAGGAGCGGCGAGAAGGGCTCGGTCCCCAGCGCCAGGTCGACGGCGAAGGAGGTGTGGGCCTCCATGTACGCGATCGCCGACGCGACGTCGCTCACGCCGTTCGACCCGACGAGCGGCGCGATCTGCAGCGTGGACAGCACGCCGATGGCCTGCCCGGTGCTGTCGAGGAACGCCGAGCCCGAGTCACCGGGGATCCCCGGCGACGCGGTGTAGACGGGGTGGTTCCACCCGCCGCCGTCGGTGCCGAGGCTCACGCCGGTCTTGGGCGACAGCGGCTCGAGGCCGAGGCGCAGGCTCGAGTTGCCGTAGCTGTAGACCTGCTCGCCGGGGTCCGTTGCGTCGCCGAGCCCGGTGGGGCCGCCCCAGAACGGGATCGACGGGTTCACCAGGCCGTGGTCGGCCGGATCGAGCCGGATGAGCGCGAAGTCGTTGTAGGCGCACGTGTCGGCATCGGTCTCGCCGACCTGCTGCATGGTGAGCCAGGAGTTGTAGACCATCGTGCCGGGCCGGGTGGCGCCGTCGACCTCGACCTGGGTGCCGATCGGGAGCGAGCCCGAGTCGCAGCCGTCGGTCTCGGTGGCGCCGCCGGTGCCGCTGCAGTGCGCGGCCTGGCCGATGTAGACGTTGGTGGCGTCGGTGAAGACGAAGTTCGACGTGCACTGGGCGCCGTCGGTGAAGGTCATGACGCCGGGGTGCACGGCGGCGGTGTCGGCGGGTGCCCAGGTGGGCGCGGCCGACGCGGTGGTGGTGCCGAGGGCGGTGACGGCGGCGACGCAGGCGGCCGACGCGATGGCCGCGACGGCGGTCCGGATCCTCATGGGTGTTCTCCTCTGGGGCTGGATGGGGGTGCCCGCCCGGCAGGGAACGTGGTCCGGCGGCGTCTCTTGCGGTCGCCGGTCAGGAAGTTCAGATGCGCTCGAAGTAGCGCCGGCGCTCCCAGTCGGTGACGGCGGCGGCGAACTGCTCGACCTCGGTGCGGAAGAAGTGGACGTAGTGGTCCACGACGTCGTCGCCGAAGGCCCGGCGGGCGAAGTCGGAGCGGTCGAAGGCCTCGACCGCCTCGCCGAGGCTGCGGGGCAGGGGCGGCAGGTCGACCGTGGCGTAGGCGTCGCCGTGGAAGCTGGCCGGCGGCTCGGTTCCGTTCGCCACGCCGTCGAGGCCGCTGGCCAGCGCGGCGGCGTAGGCGAGGTACGGGTTGACGTCGGCGCCCGGGATGCGGCACTCGATGCGCTTGGCGGGCCCCTCCCCCACGATGCGGAACCCCGCCGTGCGGTTGTCGGGCGACCAGGCGAGCGCGGTGGGCGCCCACGACTGCAGCTGGTACCGCTTGTAGCTGTTGACGGTGGGCGCCCAGCACACCATGAGCTCGGCGGCGTGGGCCATCCACCCGCCGAGGAAGTGGCGGAACGTCTCGTCGCTGGCGAACACGTTGACGTCGCCGCGCCACAGCGACAGGTGCAGGTGGGCGGACGAGCCGGCCTCGCCGGCATCGGGCTTGGCCATGAACGTGATGGCGCTGCCGAGCCCGTCGGCGATCTCCTTGCAGGCGTGCTTCAGCACCGCGTGGCGGTCGGCCATGTCGGCGACGTCGCAGTAGCGGATGTTCACCTCGTGCTGGCCCCGGCCCCACTCCCCCTTGGTGGACTCCACCGGGATGCCCGAGGCCGCCAGGTGCCGGCGGAGCGCCCCGTTGACGTCCTCGGTGCGGGCCGCCTGCAGCAGGTGGTAGTCCTCGATGTACCAGCCGGCCGGCCGCAGACCCCGGTAGTCCCGCGAGGCCGCGTCGGCGTAGCGGTCGCGGTAGAGGAAGTACTCGAGCTCGCTGGCGGCCATGGCCCGGTAGCCGAGCGCCGAGGCGTTCTCGACCTGGGCGGCGAGCACGGAGCGGGGGGCGATGCGCACCGGTTCGTGGTCGAGCTCGGCGTCGCACAGCACGAGCGCGGTGCGGTCCAGCCACGAGCAGCGCCGCAGCGTCGACAGGTCCGGCACGAGGTGGACGTCGCCGTAGCCCTGGTCCCAGCTGGCGAAGTCGTAGCCGTCGATCGGCTCCATCTCCATGTCGACGGTGAAGAGGTAGTCGCAGGCGTGGGTGCCGTGCTCCGGGTCGTCGAGGAAGAAGCCGGCGTCGAGCCGCTTGCCGAGCAGCCGGCCGTAGGCGTCGGGGAACGCGCAGATGACGGTGTCGATCGCGCCCCCCGCCACGGCGGCTCGCAGGTCGTCGACGGACAGCAGGCCGGGCGTCACGGCGAGCAGTCGACCACGCGCCCGGGTGTCGGGCAAGGGATCAGCGCAGCAGCGGGATCACCAGCTGCACCGAGTCGGGGCAGTGCGGGCGGTCGGCGATGAACGCCTCCAGCTCTGCTCGCGGCACGGTGCGGACCTCGACGACCTCGCCGTCGGGGCAGGGGTAGGGGCCGTCGTGGGTGCACTCGTAGACCCGCCCGTTGAGGGCTCCCTCGTCGTCCTCGTAGGTGCCGCCGCCGAGGAAGCGCAGGTCGGCCTCGATGCCGGCCTCCTCCGCCAGCTCCCGGGCCGCGGCGTCGTCCCACGCCTCGCCGGCGTCGAGCACGCCGCCGAAGCAGATGTCCCAGGCGCCGGGGTACGTGTCCTTCCAGTCGGCGCGCCGGTGGACGACCACCTGGTCGTCGCTGGTGCGCACCACGACGTACACGGCGCGGTGGCGCAGGCCCTCGGCCCGCATCTCCGCCCGGGTCGCCGTGCCGACGACGCGGTCGTCGGCGTCCACCACGTCGACGAGCGCGGCGCCGGGGTCGGGGTGGGGACCGCCGTCGTGCGTCACCTCCCGAGGGTACCGACGGCGTCGGTGAGGGTTCGGCCGGTGGGCCCGACGGAGACCCCACCTCCCCGTTCGGGACCCACCGGTCGAGAGCGGCTCAGGTCCGGGCGTCCACCGGCCGGAGGCTGAGGCGGGTGGCCCCGTCGCTGAGCTCGAGCGTGCCGTGCCCCTCGGTGACCTCGAGGTGGGCCATGGTGTGGGCCCAGGTGTCGAGGGTGCCGGGGATGATCACGGCGAGGACGCCGCCCGTGGGGCGGGCGCCGGTGATCGTGGCGGGCCGGCCCGGACCGGGACCGTCGTGCAGGATGCCGTCGAGGCGGACGGCGTCAGCGTCTCGGCTGGAGAAGAGCGCTTGGAAGTGCACGGTGCGACCTCGGTCCTCAGGGGCGGCTCGGCGGTGGCCGGTTCCTACCCCTCGCCCCTGCACGTCATGCGAGCGACCGCTGTCCGGACGCGACGAGGGCCGGTGCCCCGTGGCACCGGCCCTCGACCAGGAGCTTCGACCCGTGCGGGTCGGGGGGAGCTAGCGCTCCTCCTTGAAGATGACGTGCTTGCGCAGGACCGGGTCGTACTTCGACAGCTCGAGCCGCTCGCGCGTGTTCGTCTTGTTCTTCCGGGTCACGTACGTGTAGCCGGTGCCCCCGGTGCTCTTGAGCTTGATGATGGGGCGCTTGTCGTTCTTCGGCATCAGACCTTCACCCCCTTGCGGCGCATGTCGGCCAGCACGGCGTCGATGCCCTTCTTGTTGATCGTCTTGATGCCCTTGGCGGACACCGTGAGGGTCACCCACCGCTTCTCGGACTCGACCCAGAAGCGCTGCTTCTGGATGTTCGGGGTCCAGCGGCGGTTGCCGCGGCGGTGCGAGTGGCTGATGGTCTTGCCGAACGACGGCTTGCGACCGGTGACCTGGCAGATCTTGGACATGGTTCGAGTTCCTTCGAGAGGCGCAGCAGCACCGCAGCGCGGACGTGCGCGCGGGCGCCGGTACAGCAGCGGAACAGTCTCGCAGGCGCGCCGCAGGAACGACAACCCGGCGCTCGACGAACGAGCCGTCCGGGAAACTACACCCGTGAAATCACAGGTGTGGAAGCTCTGTGGAAAACCGGCTCAGAAGTCCTCCGGCTCGGGTCCGAACTCGTCCCACGAGGCCGGAGGCGCCTCGGGTGCGGCCGGTTCGACGTCGGCCGGCCGTGGTTCGACCTCGGCCGGCGGTGGTTCGACAGCAGCATTCCCGCGCCGCCACGCCGGCAGGCCCGTGCCGGTGACCACGACCGCCGCCAGCACCGTGGTGATCGGCACCGCGGCCACCAGCCCGATGCTGCCCACCAGCGTGCGGATCACCTCCACGGCCACGACCTCGGAGGTGACCGACTCGGAGAAGCCGACGCCGATGCTCGAGTAGAAGAGCAGCAGGGGCAGGGCTGCGCCGGCGTAGGCGAGCACCAGCGTGTTCACCGTCGAGGCGATGTGGTCGCGACCGATGTGCACGCCGCTGCGGTAGAGCTCTCGGATCCCGTACGCGGGGTTCGCCTCGCGCAGGCGCGCCACGGCCGAGACCTGGGTGACGGTGACGTCGTCGAGCACGCCGAGGCTGCCGAGCACGATGCCGGCCAGCACCAGCCCGCGCACGTCGACGCCCTCGGCGGACACCATCAGGAAGATCTGGTCCTCGCTCGCCATCCCGGTGATCTGCGCCGCCGCGGTGAAGATGGCGCCGAGGATGCCGGTGAGCGCCAGCGCCCCGAGCGTGCCGAGCAGCGCGACGGTCGTGGTGTCGTTCACGCCGTGGGCGAGGTACAGCGCGGCGAGGGCGATGATGGTGGCCGACACGAGGGCCACGGCGAGCGGGGGGTGGCCGTCGAGCAGGGCGGGGAACGCGTAGCCGAGGAGCACCGCCGCGGACACGACGAGGCCACCGAGGGCCCGCAGCCCCTGGAACCGACCCAGCGCCACGACCGCGACGACGAAGATCGCGGCGAGCAGCACCATCGGGCGGGCCCGCTGGTAGTCGGCGAACGTGTACGACACGGCGCCGTCGCCGATGTCGTACTCGGTGACCACGATGCGATCCCCGGCGTCGAAGTCGGGGCTGCCCACCTGCGGGTAGATCTCGAAGGACCCGGTGCTGCCGGCGTTCGGGCCGCTGGTGATGTCGAGCTGCACCTCCTCGCACACGATGGGCTCGCCGCCCAGCTCCGGGCCGGCGCACTCGACCTCCGCGTCGCCGGTGACGGTGGCGTTGACGCGGGTGCCCTGGCCGTCGACGCCGCCCGGGAGCTCCAAGCCGCCGGACGGTCGCCACACGAGGAGGCCCAGCGCCGCGGCGGCGACCACGACGAGCACCACGATCTTCAGGAGCCGGGCGACCTTCGGGTCGGCACCGATGTCGTGCCCGTGGTCGTGCCCGTGGTCGTGGAGGTGGGGGTCGACGGCCACCGATCCATCGTGGCCGACGGGGCACCGGGGATCGCGGACGCCCCGCTCAGGTCTTCGGGCCGCTCCGCCGCACCCGCTCGACGGCCACCAGCGCTTCGCGAAGCTCGTCGATCCACTCGGACTGCTTGGTGCCCACGAGCTTCACGCACCAGGCGAGGGCCTCGGAGCGCGACCGGGCGATGCCGCCGTCGATGAGGGTGTCGAGCACCCGGCGCTCGTCGAGCAGCAGCCGGGTCATGACCGGCACGTTGGCGACGGTGAAGCGCCGCTCGACCGTGCCGCATCGGGCGCCCCAGGACACCTTCCGCTCGAAGCGGCGCTCGGCCTCGCCGGCCAGGGCGATGCGGGCGTCGCGGGTGTCCTCGCGGAAGCCGTCGATGCGGGCGGCGGCGGCCGCCCGGCGAGCGTCGTCGTCCTGCTCGGCGGCGAGGGGTGGCTCCGGGAGCGTCCCGATGACCAGCACCTCGTCGCGGTCCATGCGCAGCTCGACGGCCTCGAACCAGCCGTCGGGCAGCCGGCCCCGGAGCCAGGCTTCGACGGTGGCGTCGTCCGCTTTCACGATTACAGCATTACATACCTGGTGGTCCCTGGCCAGCCCCCTCTTGGTCCGGCGGCAGGAGCGCCTGCCATGCTCGGACCGATGACCGCACCCCCCGCCGACGCCGAGCTGCTCGAGTGGGCCGTCGAGCTCACCAAGGAGGCGGGCCGGCGCACCCTCACCCGGTTCCGGTGCGACGACCTCGCCGTGGAGGCCAAGGGCGACGGCACGCCGGTGACCGAGGCCGACAAGGACGCCGAGGCCTACGTGCGGGCCGAGCTGGCGGCTGCCCACCCCGAGGACGCCGTGCTCGGGGAGGAGGAGGGCGACCAGGCCGGCACCACGGGTCGGCGCTGGATCATCGACCCGATCGACGGCACGAAGGCGTTCATGCGCGGCGTGCCGCTGTACTCGAACCTGCTCGCCGTCGAGGACGAGCACGGGTGGGCCATCGGCGTGATCAACCTGCCCGGCGCCAACGAGTGCGTGTTCGCCGGCCGGGGCCTGGGCGCGTTCCAGGACGACTGCCACGGCGAGCGCCGGCCGGCTCGGGTGGGCCCGCGCTCGGGGCGGCCGTTCCTCACCGCCTCGGGGTTCACCCGCTGGGACGACGAGACGCTGCTCCGCGTCAAGCGGGCCGGCTGGGCGCTGCGCACCTGGGGCGACGGCTTCGGCTACGCCATGGTGGCCACGGGCCGGGCCGACGCCATGGTGGACCCGACCGCCGCCCTGTGGGACATCGCGCCGATGCCGGTCATCCTGCACGAGGCCGGCGGCCGGTTCAGCTCCTGGTCGGGCTCGCCCGACCCTCGCGAGGGCTCCGGCGTGGCCACGAACGGCGAGGGCCACGACGAGCTCCTGGCCCTGCTCCGCGGCGACGCCGCGGCTAGCTGACGCCCTCGAACACCGCGGCTCGCACGCCGTAGTCGGCGAGCTGGTGCAGGAACGGCACGGGCTCGACGCAGCCGGCCAGCCCCGACGCCCCGGGCGCGATCCGCCCGTCCAGGCACCAGCGGGCGGCGAGGCCGGCCACGGCGCCGGCGGCGACGGCGGGCCGGTCGATGGCACCAGCCACCTCGCTCACCGACTCACCGCCGCGGCGGCCGCGCACCTCGACGCGGATGGCGCCGATGCGACCCTCGGGATGGGGGCGCCGGAGCATGGGGAGCACGGCGAGCAGGCGCTGGCGCCGGTTCGCCGCCTGGCGCGCCGCGATGCGGGCCACGCCGGGGAGGGCGGGTTGCAGGAGGAGGGCGTCGGGGAGCGCCGCCCGGTAGCAGTCGAGGGAGCCGACCGGGTCGGGGAACACGGCGAGCTCGCGGCCGGAACCTCCCCGTCGGCGCACCCACCCCCCGTCCCGCCAGTCGAGCGATCGGGCGGCGAGCGCCCGGTGGTGCTGGCGGGCGCACGCCGGCCCGCCGGTGCCGAAGCGGGCGAGGTGGACCTCGTCGACCTCGTCGACCCAGCCGGCGAGGTGGCGGGCGAGCACGCAGCTCAGGCCCGGGCTGAAGCCGGCGCCGGCCACGACCCGGACGCCCGCAGCCCGAGCGGCACCGTCGAGGGCCAGCAGCCCGCGCACGTCGTCGACGGCGTCGCTGGTGGAGACGACGTCGATGCCACGCTCGACGCAGCGACGAGCCGGCTCGAGGTGCGTGCCGGCGGGTCCGGCGAGGACGAGGACACGGGCGCCGGCGGCGAACGGATCGCCGAGCTCGGCGGCCGAGCCGAGGGACTGGCGCAGGGCCTCGGGGCGCTCGCCCGGGCCGCCGAGGACGACCCGACCGACCTCGTCGGCCGAGGCCAGCTGGCGGGCGGCGCGTGCGCCGGTGGCGCCGATGCCGAGCACGCCGGCGACGGACGAAGGCGGGGTCGGCGGGGCGCCGGTGCCGTCGCTCACCGCAGGTCGGGGCCGCGCAGCTCGCGCCACCCGCCGGTCTGCGGTGGCGTGCCGCCGGTGCCCCGGATGCGCAGCCCGGCGGCGATGAGGGCGGCGACCCCGAGGGCGGCGATGGCTCGGCGGAGCAGCGTCACGGTCGGGGGACTCCTCGGTGGGCGATCGGGCGCTCCGGTTCAGGCCGAAGTTCTGGGGCCCTGCCGAAGAACTTCACGCTGGCCGAAGGCCAGCCGTGGGGCTAACAAGAATCGAACTTGTGACCTCACCCTTATCAGGGGTGCGCTCTAACCGACTGAGCTATAGCCCCGGAGGAACGGACAACATAGCAGCACGACCCCCGGTGCCGACCAAGACGGACCGGCCCGGCGGCCGCCGTCAGCGGTCGGCCTGGTAGGCGGCGGTGGCGTCGGCCGCGGCGGCCGGCGAGCCGCTGGCCGCGGGGGCGCTCGGCGCCGGGGACGGCTCGGGCGAGCGGGGCGGCGAGGTCCGGGCGGCGGCGGTCTGCGGCGCACCTGCGGCGGCCTCGGGCCGGCGTCGGGCCGGGGCGACGATGAGGTCCTCGTCGATGACGGTGAGGCGGATGCCGCCGGTGAGGTCGCTGATGAGGTTGAACAGCAGCGCCCCGAGGACGACCACGAACACGAGGAGGCCGGCCAGGAGGAGCCCGGCGATGGCCGCGACGCGGAACACCACGTCGCCGAGCAGCTCGAAGGTGTCGTACCCGCCGGCGTCCTCGAAGAAGCCCTCGATGCCGTCGATGGTGCCGACGCGGTCGGCCGCCTGCCACAGGAGGTACCCGCTGATCATGCCGACCACGTAGGCGCAGGCCGCGAAGATGGCCGCCACCTTGGCGACGGACCACACGTCGAGGTGCCGGACCACGCGGTGGACCTTGCGGACCTTGCGACCCCGGCGGGGGCTGCGGCCACCGCGGCCGGGCTCGGCCGGCGCCTGCTCGCGGCGCTCGCGACGAGGGCCGCTGCCGCCGTCGCGGGAGTCGTCCGAGTCGCGAGCCCGGGTGGCCTGCGGTGCTGCGGGGGCGCCTGCCGCCTCTGGCGACGGCCGCAAGCCGGTGGGGTCGGTCGACATCGTGCTCCAGTGTAGGAATGGGCGTCCCGCTCGCCCGTTCGGGTCGATCGTAGCGGTGGCCCTCGCGGCCGCGGTGGTCCTGGCGCCTGGCCGTGGCCGGACGCGACGAGGCCCCGGTGGACGCTCCCGCTCGTCCACCGAGGCGCTCGTCTCCCCGCCCGCCGGTCAGTGCCGCCCGCCCGACGGCGCTGCCCGACTCAGCGGCGGCCTCCCGCCGCCGCCAGGTGGCCCCGACGCCCCAGCGCCTCGAGGCCCACCCCGGTGGCGACCAGCAGGCCGCCGACCAGGGCGAGGAAGGTGGTGCTGTCCGTGCCCGTGCGGGGCAGGGACGTCACGCCGGCACCGGAGGCCAGGGCCCCCGTGGGGGTCCGGGTCGTGGTCGCGCCGAGCACCTCGGGGTTGCCGGCCGGCGCCGGGACGTCCACGACCGGGGTGGGCGCCGGCGGGGCGACGACCTCGTCGGCGGAGATCTGCGGCTCGGGCAGCGGCGCCGGCGGCGTCACCTCGTCGTCCTGCACCTGGATGGGCTTCGGATCACGGGGGCCCTGGGGACCGTCGGTGTCGTCGTCGATCTCCTCCTCGATCTCCTCGTCCTCGACGATCTCCTCGTCCTCGACTACCTCGTCATCCTCGACGACCTCGTCATCCTCGACGATCCCGTCGTCCTCGACGATCCCGTCGTCCTCGATGATCCCGTCGTCCACGGTCCCCTGCTCGCCGGCGCCGCAGAACTCGGCCACTTCAGCCAGCTGGCCTTCGTCGAGCTGCTGGACCGTCGACTGGTGCAGCTCGTCCAGCCCGAGTCCGCCGTCGTCGACCGCCGCCGTCGCCCACTCCACGAGCGTCGCCAGGTCGCCCTCCTCGGCGAACCACCGGTCCTCGTGGTGGTCCTCGTGCACCTGCACGGCGTCCTCGCTGACCTCGACGAGCTCCCAGGGGTTGACCTCGTCGGCGGACGTCCGGTGGCAGACCCACACCTTGGTGGCGCCCGGCTCACCGTCGAGCTGCTGGCCGACGCCCGCACCCAGGCCCTGGCCGTTGCCGACGCCGTGACCCGGTACCTCCGGTCGGCCGGGGGCGACGCCAGCGCCCTCGCCCGGGATCTCCTCCGGGGCGTTGCCGCCGGCGTTCGATGCCGACACGGCGGCGGGGGCGACGACGGAGCACACCAGGGTGAGCACGCCGGCGGTCACGAGGAGGCGACGGGCGCCTCGGATGAGCTTCGACTGCATGTGAACTCCGTTCGGAACTGGCGACCGGGTCCTGCCCACTCGCCGGGGTCAGAACGGACCGGTCTCGCCACTCGCTCCCCGGATGGCCGTTAGGCGGCCGAATCTGCCTCCGAGGAGGCGGACCATCCGGATCATCACGTTCCGTAGGAGTTCGGAGCATGTCCGAACGCCGTGAGTAGCAGTTTGCTCACGCACAGCGGTCGGCGCATGGGTCGGATGGCCCAATCTCTCGAGGAATGCGCTTCCGGTTCCGCTGCTCCGGGCCGAGCCGTCCTCGGTGTCCGATCCCCGTCGGAGCGGGGCGTGCGCCGGTGACCGGCGGAAGACGGCGCCGGGAGGCGGCGGCGATAGAATCACCACGTTGTGATTCGGGAGCGGCGCACGCGGCCCCGACCCACCGGACCCGAGCCCCGCATCCACGCCAGGAGCAGCGTTGTCCGACCAGAGCACGCCCCCGCCCACCGATGGTGACGGCACGGCGACCGAACCAGAGCGCTACGACATCGAGCCCATCCAGCTCCAGGACGAGATGGAGAACTCGTTCCTCGAGTACGCGATGTCGGTCATCATGCAGCGGGCCCTGCCCGATGCGCGCGACGGTCTCAAGCCCGTGCACCGCCGGATCCTGTGGGGCATGGAGGACATCGGCGCCCGCCCCGACCGCAGCCACATGAAGTGCGCGCGCGTCACCGGCCACGTGATGGGCCACTTCCACCCCCACGGCGACAGCGCCATCTACGACGCCCTGGTGCGCATGGCCCAGCCGTTCTCGCTGCGCCACCCGCTGGTCGACTTCCACGGCAACTACGGCTCCCCCGACTTCGGGCCCGCCGCAGCCCGCTACACGGAGTGCCGGCTGTCCAACCTGGCCATGCGGCTCCTCGACGGCATCAACGAGGAGACCGTCGACTTCAACGACACGTACTCGGGTGAGTTCACCGAGCCGTCGGTGCTGCCGGCCCGCTTCCCCAACCTGCTGGTCAACGGCTCCGAGGGCATCGCGGTCGGCATGGCCACGAAGATCCCGCCGCACAACCTCGGCGAGGTCATCGACGCCACGGTCCACCTGCTCGACAACCCCGACGCCACCGTGCAGGACCTCATGCAGCACGTGAAGGCGCCGGACTTCCCCACCGGCGCCCTGCTCATGGGCCGCCAGGGCGTCATCGACGCCTACACCACCGGCAAGGGCACGGTGAAGCTGCGGGCCCGGGCGGAGATCGTCGAGGGCAAGCAGCGCGACCAGATCGTCGTCACCGAGATGCCGTACCAGACCTCGATCTCGGCCACCGCGGCGAAGATCAAGGAGCTGGTGAACGACAAGGTCATCGAGGGCATCGCCGACGTCAACGACGCCTCGGCCAAGGGCGCGACCAAGCTCGTCATCACCCTCAAGCGCGACGCCCCCGGCCTGGTCGTGCTGAACAACCTCTACAAGCACACGCCGCTGCAGACCAGCTACGCCATCAACATGGTGGCCCTGGTCGACGGGGTGCCCCGCACGCTGAACCTGCTCGATGCGCTGCAGGCCTACGTCTCCCACCAGATCGAGGTCATCACCCGCCGGTCCGAGTTCCGGCTGCGCAAGGCCCGCGACCGGGCCCACATCGTCGAGGGCCTCATCAAGGCGCTCGACCTCATCGACGAGATCATCGCCGCCATCCGCGCGTCGGCCGACAAGCAGGAGGCCCGCGAGCGGCTCATGGCCGAGCCGTTCGAGTTCTCCGACGTGCAGGCCGAGCACATCCTCGACATGCAGCTGTCCCGCCTGACCCGCCTCGGGCGCGAGCAGCTCGAGGGCGAGCTGGCCGAGCTGCGCGAGACCATCGCCGAGCTCGAGGCCATCCTCGCCGACGACGGCAAGCTCCGACAGGTCATCAAGGACGAGCTGGCTGCGATCCGGGGCGACTACGCCACCGAGCGCCGCTCCGAGATCACGCTCGACCCGGGCGACATCGACATCGAGGACCTCATCGACGACGAGGAGCTCGTCGTCACCCTCTCGCACCGGGGCTACATCAAGACCGTCGAGGCCGACGCGTTCCGCAAGCAGGGCCGCGGCGGCCGGGGCATCGCCGGCGCGAAGCTGCGCGACGAGGACTACGTCACCAAGATCCTCACCACCACCGCGCACGCGTACCTGCTGTTCTTCTCGAACCGCGGCAAGGTGTACCGCCTCAAGGCCCACGAGATCCCGAAGAAGGACCGCACGGCCCGGGGCACCGCCATCGTCAACCTGCTCCAGCTCGAGCCCGACGAGCGGATCCAGGCCATCATCGACACGCGCGACTACGAGACCCAGCGCTACCTGTTCTTCGCCACCAAGCTCGGCCAGGTGAAGAAGACGAAGTTCTCCGAGTACGACTCGTCCCTGCGCACCGGCCTCATCGCCATCAACCTGCGCGACGGCGACGAGCTGGTGAAGGTGCTGCCCACCAACGGCGAGTCCGACATCTTCATGGTCTCCAAGCGGGGCATGACGATCCGGTTCAACGAGTCCGAGGTGCGGGCCATGGGCCGGGCGGCGGCCGGCGTCCGGGGCATGAAGCTCAAGGACGACCAGGACGAGGTGGTGTCCTGCGACGTCGCCCGCGACGACACCGCCATCCTCATCGTCACCTCGGCCGGCTACGGCAAGCGCACGCAGCTCGACAAGTTCAACGTGCAGGGACGCGGCGGCCAGGGCGTCCGCGGCATCAAGATCACGGCGAAGAAGGGCGAGGTCGTCTCGGCCTTCATGGTCGGCATCGAGGACGAGATCTTCGTGATCTCGTCGCTCGGCACCACCATCCGCATGGGCGTGCGCGGCATCTCCTCGCAGGGCCGCGACGCCACCGGCGTCAAGGTCATGGACGTGTCCGACGACGTGCAGGTCGCAGCCGTGGCTCCCGTGCTGTTCAGCGAGGACAGCGAGTAGGTTCTCGCCCGGCCCAGCTGGCCGGCTTCCCCCAGACCTCGACGCGAGGGGGAACTGCCATGCCCGTCCGACGCTCCAGCCGGGGCCAGGCCACGCCGCTGTGGGCGGTGGTGCTCGTGCTCGCCGGCCTGCTGCTCGTGCCCACCGGGTTGCTCATCCGAGCCGCCGTCGACCGCGCCGAGGCGCGCAGCGCGGCCGATGCGGCCGCGCTCGCCGGCGCCCTGGAGGGCGAGGCGGCGGCCCGGTCGGTCGCCGCCGAGAACGACGGCCGGCTCGTCGACTACGTGGAGGAAGGCGACCTCGTGCAGGTGACGGTGGTCGTCGGCGACCGCCGGGCGACGGCCCGGGCCGAGCGCCGCCTGGTGCCCGCCGTGCTGGACGATCCGTGACGCCACGGCCCCGCCCGGTGGCCGATGACCCTGGTCCGGGCCACGTCCGCCGGTCATGATCACGCGGTGACGACCCCCGCCCCGGCGCGCCGCCGCCCCCGGCTCCGCAGCTTGCTGCTCGCCAGCATGCTCGTGCCCGTGGCGCTCCTCGGTGGGTTGGCGGTGGTGGCGGTGGGTCAGCGCTGGGATGAACGGAGCGCCTCGGTCGACCTCCGGGACGAGGCGGGCCGCCTGCAGGACACGCTCCAGTTCGTCGCCGCGCTCTCCGAGGAGCAGGTGCACTCGGTGGTGCACGGCCTGCACGCCGACCTCGACCTGCCCGCGTCGGGCGACGACGACCCGGCCGACGATCGGCGCCTGGCCGAGGCGCGGGTGCAGGTCGACGCCCTCCGGCCCGTCGATCTCCGCCGCCCGCTCGTCGAGCTGCTGGACGAGCTCGGCGAGCTCCGCGCCGCCATCGACGTGCACCAGGCGGGCTACGCCGAGGTCGACGAGCTGTTCGCCAGGATCGACGCCGAGCTCGACGTGCGCTGGCGGGTGCAGATGAGCGCGATCGAGGCGGCTGCCAACGAGCAGGACCTGCCTGCGGGCATCCGCGCCCGGCTGCGCACGCTGCGCGACGCCATGGAGGCGTTCACCCAGGCCGACGACCGCATCCGCGCCGCGCTCGGCCTGCTGGTCGGCCCGGGGGTCGACGACCTCCGCGCCCTGCTGGAGTCCTCCACCCGCTTCCGCAGCGCCCTCGAGCGGGCGGCGCCTGCACGAGGCAGCCGAGCGGACACCGCCCTCCAGGCGTTCCGCACGTCGCCTGCCTCCCGCCGCACCGAGGCGCTGCTGGAGGGCGCGATCGAGCTCGGCCTCGGCCAACCGCCCCCGCTCGACATCGACGACCTCGGCGCCGCCTCCGACGCCCTGGAGGACGGCGCCGACTGGGCGCTGCTGCTCGGTGAGGTCGTCGCCGCTGCGGCCGCCGACCTCGAGCAGTCCGCCGCCGACGAGGTCGACGCCCAGACCCGGGGCGTGGCGGCCCTCGGGTCCGCCGCTGCCGCGGCGACGGTGCTGTCGCTCGCCATCGTGTTGGTGATCGCCCGCCGGATCATCCGCCCGGCCGCCGACCTGGAGGCGGCTGCCCGGCGCATCCAGCACGGCGACCTGGAGCTGCCGCCGCTCGATCCGCAGGGTCCTCGGGAGCTGGCCGCCACCGTCGACGCGTTCAACGACATGGCGGCGACGCTCGCCGCCGTGGAGCAGCACGCCGTGGCGCTGGCCGAGGACCCCGACTCGCCCGTGCACGCCGACCCGCTGCCCGGCCGGACCGGCCAGGCGATGCAGGACGCGCTCGATCGGCTGCGCTCCTCGATGAGCGCCGCCGAGCAGCACCGCGCCGAGCTCACCGAGCTGGCCACCCGCGACGGCCTCACCGGCCTGCTGAACCGCACCGCCGCGCTCGACGCCATCGAGCGCGACCTCGCCCGGGCGCGACGCGACGGCACGGCGCTGCTCGCGCTCTACGTCGACCTCGACGGCCTCAAGGCGCTCAACGACACCTACGGCCACGCGGCCGGCGACGAGGCGATCCGTCGCACCGCCGAAGCGCTCGCCGCGACGACCCGCGACGCGGACGTGGTGGCGCGCCTCGGCGGCGACGAGTTCCTGGTGGTCGGGCCGGTGCCCCCGGACGGCCACCCCGGCGTCGGCGCGTTCGCCGAGCGCATCCACGACGCGGTCAGCGAGCGGGTGGTCGAGCTCGACGACGGCTCCACCGTGCACCTGGGCTGCAGCGTCGGCGTCGCCGTCAGCTGTGCACACGTGAGAGACGCCGACAGCCTGGTCCGCACCGCCGACGTGGCCCTGTACCGGGCCAAGGAATCCGGGCGCGGCCGGGTGGTGTGGAGCACGCCGCCCGAGTGCGTCGAGCAGGTCTGACGTCGGTCAGCCGTCGTCGACGACCTCGAGCCGGATGTCGCCGGCCACGACCAGGCGGAACCGCCCTCGCCCCGTCTTCTCGATCCGCACCGGCGCGGCGCGCTCGTCGAGCCGGCGCTTGAGCAGGATGAGCCGGCTCTCGAGGTTGTCCTTGAACGACGGCAGCTCCAGCGACGGATCGAGGCGGAGCTCGCGGTTGGTGAACTCCGTGCGCCCGTCGGCGAGGTGCTGGGCGAGCAGCGCCCGCAGGATCCGGCCGGCGACGCCCTTGATCAGGTACTCGCCGTCGACGAACGTGCTGCCGTCCGCGTCGAACCACCGCACGGTCACGGCGCCGGCGGAACGCCCGGCGACCGGTTGCTCCTCGGGGACCAGCGGCCCGGCGGGGACCGCCTCGCGGACGCGGGCGCGCTCGGATTCGATGGCGTTGGCCAGGATCGAGGCCACCACGGTGAGCACCGCCTCGTCGGCGGGCCCGTACGCCACCGGCAGCCGGGTCTCCACCGTGAGCACGCCGACGAGCTGGCCCATGGCCATCGCCGGCACGGCGCAGCGGCTCGCGGCGTCGGGCAGGCCGGGGACCGGGACCTCCCGCCCGGGGCCGATCTCGCCGCTGTCCTCGTACGCCCGGCGGACGGTGCGCGAGTACTTCGTGGCCTGGGCGACGTTGCCCACGGTGACCGGTGCGCATCGGGCGCCGGCGAGGCCGATGATGCCATCGCCCAGCTCGACCTCGGAGCCCACGCCCTCGGCCTCGTAGCCGTGGCTGGCGATGGTGAACAGGCGTGTGCCGGCCTCGTCGAGGAGCAGCAGGAGGGAGTGCTCGTAGCCGAACAGGTCGGCCAGGCCGTCGACCGCCGCGGCCACCAGGGTGTCGAGGTCGGGGCAGCGCCCGAGCCGCGTGCTCAGCTGGGCGATGCGGCCGGCGTCCATGCCGTCGCCGACCCCCGAGGGCAGCGGGCGGGCCGGCGCCGGCTTGGCGGACGGCAGGGGCTCGATGTCGAGGACCCGGTAGATGTCGGCGGCCCGCAGCCGGTACACGTCCTGCATGCCCTCGAGGGCGGCGGCCACGTCGACGTCGATGCGGAGCCGCTCGAACACCGGGCCGCGGCGGTCGGTGCGCTCGTACTGCAGGGTGAGCCGGTACTGGTCGTAGGTGCGCGGGTCGATGAGCAGGATGCTCGCCCGGGGGTTGTCGACCAGGTTCTTCGCCGTCTTCGAGAAGAACTGGTTGGAGAGCGCGACCCGCTCGCCGTCGACGATCCGCACCTTCGACAGGTACGTGACGTTCGGGGTGCCGTCGGCGGAGGCGGTGGCGATCACCGCGGGGATGGCGCCCTCGAAGCACGGCGCGAGGTCGGCCAGGGTGAGGTGCGCCGCGCCGGTCATGGCGCGCTCCGCCGGACCGGTGCCCCGGCGCCCGGCCCGGGCGTCTGGTCGTAGACCTCCTCGACGTCGATCACGGCCACCACGTAGGCGGGCGGCTCCATCCGCTCGGTGTACTCGCGGGGGTAGTGGTCGGTGACGAAGATGTCCTCGAACAGCTCGTCGTTGTGCAGCCGGCAGCGCTCGAGGTCGTCGGCCGTGGGCCCCTCGAGGATGCGCACGTGCCCCTTCAGCTGCACCGACTCGAGGGTGCGCACGTCGGCGCCCGTGATCGCGATGGCGCCCCCGTCGGCGAGGTGCGCGCGCAGCACGTCGTCGGTGGCGTCGAGGAGCACCCGCACGGTGTCCGGGCCCACCACGGAGCACCCCCAGCCGCGCTGGGCGTGCGGCGCACCGTCGGGCGCCACGGTGCCCACGATGATGGCGCAACCCCGCTCCAGGAAGGCCTGCAAGGCCTCATCGATCACGCTTCACCTCTGGACACCGCCCTGGCGCCGACCGCGACCGGCCGAGTTCAGATCTTCTTAGCATCCGCTCACGGGCATCTCAGCAGCGGGGCGAGCCGCCGTTCCGGAAGATGGCGTCGACGGAGCGGACCACGACTCGGGAGGTCCGAGCACCGCTCCGGAGGGAGACACCACCGTGACCATCACCGACCCCACCACCACCCCGCTGCGACTCGTCGCCGTCGACCTGTACCGCGACATCCACAAGGGCATCCGCGCCGAGCTGTTCGCGCTCACCGAGCGGGCCGGCAGCCTCGACCCGGCTTCGACCGGCGATCGGGCCGACCTCGCCGCCCACGTCCACCGCGTCGCCGCGCTGCTGGTGAGCCACGCCGAGCACGAGGACGGCCACATCCAGCCCGCCCTCGAGCTCCACCTGCCGGCGCTGGCCGAGCAGGTCGAGGGCGACCACCACCGGATCGACGCCCGCATCGCCGAGCTGGTGGCGCAGGCGGACGACGTGGTCGGCGCCGGCGGCGGGCGCGAGCACGCCCACCGCCTGTACGTGGACCTGGCGTCGTTCACCGCGTCGTACCTGGTCCACCAGGACCTGGAGGAGCGGCTGGTGATGCCGGCGCTCGAGGAGCGCATCGGCGCCGAGGCGACCCTCGACCTGCACCAGGCCATCGTGGGGTCGATCCCGCCCGAGGAGATGGCCACGTCGCTGGCGGTGATGCTCCCGGCGATGAACGTCGACGACCGCACCGAGCTGCTCGGCGGCATGCAGGCCGGAGCCCCGGCCGAGGTGTTCGCCGGCGTCTGGGGCCTCGCCGCCTCCGTGCTCGAGCCCCGCGACGTCGACGCCCTCGCCGCCCGCCTCGGCCTGTAGGAGGCGAACGCCGGACGGGGGGACGCCCCCGTCCGGGCGCTCATCTAGATGTCGACGAAGCGGACGTCCTTGGCGTTGGCCACGATGAAGTCCTTGCGGGCGGCGACGTCGTCGCCCATGAGCACCGACATCACCTCGTCGGCGAGGGCCGCCTGCTCGACCGTGACCTGCAGCAGCGTGCGGGTCTCGGGGTTCATCGTGGTCTCCTCCAGCTCGTCGGCGTCCATCTCTCCGAGGCCCTTCAGGCGCTGGAAGTCCTTCTTGTGGTTCGGGTTGTCGGCCATGAACTGGCGCTGGGCCCGGTCGTCCTTCAGGTAGATCTTCGACTTGCCGACCTGCGTGGAGTACAGCGGCGGCTGGGCGATGTAGATGCAGCCCGCCTCGACCAGCGGCTTCATCTGCCGGAAGAAGAACGTGAGCAGCAGGGTGCGGATGTGCGAGCCGTCGACGTCGGCGTCGCACATGGCGATGATCTTGTCGTAGCGGCGCTTCTCGACGTCGAACTCCTCGCCCACGCCGGCGCCGATGGCGGAGATGAGGGCCTGGATCTCGGTGTTCTTCAGCATCTTGTCGATGCGGGCCCGCTCGACGTTCAGGATCTTGCCGCGGATGGGCAGGATCGCCTGGGTGCGGGGGTCGCGCGCCGACACGGCGGAACCGCCGGCCGAGTCGCCCTCGACGATGAACAGCTCGCGCTCCTCGCGGTTCTTGGCGGAGCAGTCCTTGAGCTTGTCGGGCATGCCGGCGCCGTCGAGCAGCGTCTTGGACCGGATGGCGTTGCGGGCGTTCTTGGCGGCCTCGCGCGCCTGGGCGGCCGAGTAGGCCTTCTTGATGACCTTGTTGGCCTCGGTGGGGTTCTCCTCGAACCACTGGGCCAGGTACTCGTTCGTGACCTTGGTGACCAGCGAGCGCATGGCGGTGTTGCCGAGCTTGGCCTTGGTCTGGCCCTCGAACTGGGGCTCCTGCAGGCGCACCGACACGACGGCTGTGAGACCCTCGCGGACGTCGTCGCCGGTGAGCGCGAGGTCCTTCACGTTGCCGGGGCGGTTGTCCTTCGCGTAGTTGTTCACCACGCGGGTGAGCGCGGTCTTGAAGCCCTCCTCGTGGGTGCCGCCCTCGATGGTCGAGATGCCGTTCGCGAAGGAGTGGATGCCGTCCCGGTTGTAGCCGGTGTTCCACTGGAACGCGATCTCGACCTCGGAGGTCTCGTCCGAGCCCTCGAAGTAGCCGACCTTGGACCACAGGGCGTCCTTGGTCTTGTTGATGTGGCGGACGAAGTCGATGATGCCGCCGCTGTACTTGAAGCTGACCCGCTCGTTGTCGTGGCCCTCTCGCTGGTCCTGGAAGCGGATCTCGAGGCCCTTGTTCAGGAACGCCATCATCTGGATGCGCTCCTTGATGGTCTGGGCCCGGAACTCGGTGGTCTCGAAGATCTCCGGGTCCGGCCAGAACGTGACCGACGTGCCGGTGCGGCCCCGGGGGGCGTCGCCGGTGACCCGAAGCGGGCCCTGGGGCTTGCCGCCGTCGGCGAACTCCATGACGTGGTGCTTGCCCTCGCGGTCGACCTCGACGATGACCTTGGTGGACAGGGCGTTGACGACGGACACGCCCACGCCGTGGAGGCCGCCGGACACCTTGTAGCCCTCGCCGTCGAACTTGCCGCCGCCGTGCAGCTTGGTGAGGGCGATCTCGACGCCCGTCATGCCCTGCTGCTTGTTCATGTCGGTGGGGATGCCCCGGCCGTCGTCGACGACCCGGCACGCCCCGTCGGGCAGCACGGTGATGTCGATGCGGGTGCAGAACCCGGCCATGGCCTCGTCGACGGAGTTGTCGACGACCTCCCACACGCAGTGGTGCAGGCCGTTGGGGCCGGTGGACCCGATGTACATGCCGGGCCGCTTCCGGACGGCCTCGAGGCCCTCCAGGACCCGCATGTTGTTGGCGCCGTACGTCGTCGGCTCAGCGGCCACGCGTGCTCCTTCGAGATGGTGCTCCCGCCCTCGGTTCGGCCGGGCGCGACGAGGCGTCGACGGGGGGCCGGAAAGCGGGTGTGACCTGGGCGTTCGCGCCTCGCGGCGCGGTACGGGCGATCCAGATCACAACGTGGTCATCCTACCAGCGGGCACTGACGTTCCCGGGGTTCCCCGGGTCCCGCCGGCGTCCGCCGGGCCGGGCGACGCGCACCTCCACCGTGGTGACGCGGCCGGCGCCGAGGAGCTCGTCGAGCCGGGTCACCAGGTCGCGCTCGAGCCACCGGACGTGGCTCACGACGGCGGGGTCGTCGGCCTCGAGCACCAGGGTGGCGCGCTCGAGCGACACCGGCCGGGTGCGCGACGCCAGCACCCCGCCCACCACGTCGGCCCAGCGGTTGAAGACGAGCTCGACGGCGTCGGTGCCGGGGGCGCCCATGCCCCGCACCACGCGGTCGAGGAGGCCGGCGAGCTCGGCCGGCGGTCCGGACGTGACGGCCAGGTCGAGCTCGTCGTCGTCGGGGTCCACCACGATCACGAGTGTGGCATCGAGGTGGCGCCCGCCGGGCCGTCGGCGGGGGTCACCGCACCGTCGGCCACCCGGAGCACCAGCTGGGGCTCGGTCCGGCGCGGCAGCGGCCCGGCGGTGGTGAGCAGCGTCTGGCCCGGGGGCAGGTGGGCGAGCAGCGCCTCGGTGCGGTCGTCGTCGAGCTCGGACAGCACGTCGTCGAGCAGCAGGATCGGGCTCTCACCGGACACCTCGGTGATCGCCCGGTGCACCGACAGGCGCAGGGCGAGCGCGAGGGAGCGCTGCTCCCCCTGGCTGGCGTGGGTGCGGGCGGGCAACTCGTCCAGGGCGAACACCACGTCGTCGCGGTGCGGCCCGACCGTGGTGACCCCGCGGCGCAGGTCCTGGTCGCGCGCCTCGGCCAGCGCGGCGGCGAGGCCGCCGGGCCGCCAGGGCGCCTCGTAGGCGGCCGACACCGGCAGCGGGCGGCCGGCGAGGTCGCGGTAGGCCTGGGTGAGGCGGGGAACCAGGTCGGCGAGCGCGGCGGCCCGGCGCTCGGCGAGCGCGGTGCCCGCCCGGGCGAGGCGGTCGTCCCACACGTCGAGGGTGAGGGCCGCGGCCTCGTCGAGCCGGCCGCGGCACTGCTTGAGCAGGGCGTTGCGCTGCTTGAGGATGCGCTCGACGTCGCTGCGGACGCTCTCGGTCTGGTGGTCGAGGCCGACGGCCGCGTCGTCGAGCCAGCGCCGCCGTTCGGACGGACCGCCCTTGACCAGCACCAGGTCGTCGGGGCTGAACAGGGTGACCGAGAGGGCGTCGAGCAGGTCGCGGCGGCGCTTCACCGGCTGGCGGTTGAGCTGCATGCGGCTGCGGCCGCGGAGGGCGATCTCGGCCTCGAGCAGCAGCTCGCGTGGACCGCGGGTGGCCTCGGCGCGCACCACCGCCCGCTCGGCGCCCACCCGGACCATGGCCTCGGTGGCGGCCCCGCGCAGGGAGGAGCCGGCCAGGTAGGCGACCGCCTCGAGCAGGTTCGTCTTGCCCTGGCCGTTGCGCCCGATGATGGCCGTGGTGCCGGGCGGGAGCGTGACGTCCGCGCTCGCGTAGCTGCGGAAGTCGGTGAGCCAGAGGCGGCGGAGATGCAAGCTCACGAGCAGCTCGCACGGATGCGGAGCATCCGTGGGGTTCTCGCCCGCCAGGGCGAGAACACGCCTACTGCACCCGCACCGGCATGAGCAGGTACAGGTAGTCGTCCGAGGACGGCGTGCGGACCACGGCCGGCTTCAGCGAGTCCATGGTGGACAGGGTGACCTCGTCGCCGCTGGCCGCCTCGATGCCGGCGAGGAGGTAGTCGGGGTTGAACGCCACCGTGAGGTCCTCGCCCTGGTAGGTGGCGTCGAGGCTCTCGGAGCCCTCGCCCACGTCCTGGGTGACGGCCTTGAGCTCGAGGCCGTCGGCGGACATGAGCAGGCGCACGGGCGTGGCGTCGCGGGCGAGCAGCTTGACCCGGCGGAGCGCCTCCATCAGCGGCTCGCGGGCCACGGTGAGGGTGTTGGGCTGGTTCTGCGGGATGAGGCCCTGGTAGTTCGGGTACTCGCCCTCGATGAGGCGGGTCGTGAGCACCACCCCGCCGGTGTCGGAGGCGGTGGCGAAGCTGGCGTCGCGCTCGCCGAGGCGCAGCGTGAGCTCGCCGCCCCCGCCGAGCGAGCGGCTCAGCTCGGCGAGCGCCCGCGACGGCACCAGCACCTGCTTGCCCGAGGACAGCACGCTCACGCCGGGCAGGTCGCGGACGGCGAGGCGGTAGGAGTCGGTGGCGACCAGCCGCAGCCCGTTGTCCTCGGCGGCGAGGAGCACGCCGGTGAGGATCGGGCGGTTGTCGTCGCCGCTCGCGGCGGGCAGGACCTGGCGCAGCGCCCGCACCAGGGCGTCGGCGTCGAAGCGGACCTCGTCGCCCTCGACCGGGGCCACCCGGGGGAACTCGTCGGCCGGGAGCGTCTTCAGCGAGAACTCGGAGCGGCCGGAGGCGATGCGGGCCTCGTCGTCGCCGGTCTCGAGCTCGACGGCGCCGGGTTCGAGGGCCCGGACGATCTCGTTGACGAGCCGGCTCGGGACCACGGCGACGCCGTCGGCGAGCCCGGACACGCTGAGCTCCACGGTGACGGTGAGCTCCAGGTCGGAGCCGGTGATGCTGAGCCGATCGCCGGCCAGCTCGAGGCGAACGCCGGACAGCACCGGCAGGGCGCCGCGGCTGGCGACCGCCCGGCCCGCAGTGGCCAAGGCCTCGGCGAGGACGTCTCGTTCACATCGCAGCTTCATCTCGGCTGTGCGCTCCTTGCTCCTCCGACCCGGTCCGAGCGATCGGGTCGGTCATCCCGTCTTCCCATGGTGATGTTGTTCTCGATCCGGGGGAAGTGGTGGGGGTTGTGGATTGTGGATACTGCCGCATCGGGGCAGGTCACGGGGGTGATCGTTGTCCGATCGGCATCCCCAGTGCATGGGATCGCGCGCGGCGGGGTAGGGAGCGCCGACGACGCCGTCCCCAGGCGCGCCTCCGATCGCACAGCGCGTGCACAGCCGCGTCCACCGCGGGACCGGCTGGGCTGTGGAGGGACGCGAACCGGGCCGCGACCGCGTCCACCGCGCCTCCCGGACCCCTCCCCTGCCCGTCCCCAGCGGCCGTGACCACTGACCCACAGGTTGTCCACAGGCTGGGGGATCATCCCTCGGCCTTGAGCCGCTGGATCAGCTCGGTGACCTGCTGGAACACCTGCCGGCGCTCCTTCATCTGGCCCTTGATGCGGTCGACGGCGTGGATGACCGTGGTGTGGTCGCGACCGCCGAACTCCTTGGCGATGTTCGGGAAGCTCAGGTCGGTGAGCTCGCGGAACAGGTACATGCCGACGTGCCGAGCCGTGGTCAGCGGGCGCGTGCGCGACCGGCCGGTGAGCTCCTCGACCGTGTAGCCGAAGTACTCGGCGGTGGTGCGCAGGATCGTCTCGGGCGTGATGGGCCGGGCCTCGCGCTCGGCGACCAGGTCGGCGAGGATCTCGGTGGCCTTCTCCGTGGTGAGCTCCTCACGGTTGAGCGACGCCCAGGCCGTCAGCCGGGTGAGCGCGCCCTCGAGGGCCCGGATGTTGTTGTCGTTGATGTTCTCGGCGATGAAGGCGAGGATCTCGTCGGGGACAGGTGAGGCCTCGTCCTCGGCCTTCTTGCGCAGGATCGCCAGACGGGTCTCGACGTCGGGCGGCTGGATGTCGGTGAGGAGGCCCATGACGAACCGGGTGCGCAGGCGATCCTCGAGGGTGGGGATGGCGTCGGGCGCGCGGTCGGAGCTCAGCACGATCTGCCGGTTCGACTGGTGGAGGTGGTTGAAGGTGTGGAAGAACTCCTCCTGGGTCTCCTTCTTCCCCTCGAAGAACTGGATGTCGTCGACGAGCAGCACGTCGATGTCGCGGAAGCGGCGCTTGAAGGCGTCGTTGGTGCCGCTGCGGATCGAGTCGACGAACTCGGAGAGGAACTGCTCGGAGGTGACGTACCGCACCCGGTAGGTGGGGTAGTTCTCGAGCACGTAGTTGCCGATGGCCTGGAGCAGGTGGGTCTTGCCGAGCCCGGCGTCGCCGTAGATGAACAGCGGGTTGTACGACCGGGCGGGGGTCTCGGCCACCCGCAGCGCCGCGGCGTGGGCGAACCGGTTGGAGTTGCCCGTGACGAAGGCGTCGAAGGTGTACTTGTCGTTCAGCGTCGACCGGCCCTCGGTGCCCGCGGGTGCGATGCCGAGGCGGTCGGGTCCGCCTGGGCCGGCCGAGGCCGCGCCGTGGCCGTTGCCCCGGATGTCGGCCAGCTCGTCGAACAGCGGCATCTCCTGGGGCACCGGCGGGCGGGCCTCCAAGGTGACGTCGACGCCGGTGAGCCCCATCTCGTTGAGGTTGGCCCGCAGCAGGGCGAGGTACCGCTCCTGCACGCGATCACGGACCACCGACGACGGGAACCCGAGCACGAGGGTGGCGCCGTCGTAGCTGAGCGCTTCGACGTTCTGGAACGAGGTGCTCCAGACGACCCCGGAAACCTGTTCGCGGAGCAGCGCGGCGCAGCCCTGCCAGACGGTTTCGGCGTCGCTCATGGACGAACCGCTCTCCCGTGTCCAAGAATCCACAACTCGATCCACATCTTGTGGAAAAGAAAAAAGACGACGACCCGAGGATGGGCGGCGTCCGGGTTTGCTGGCGGGTCGCTGCGAACCGGGTCGCCCCGAGGGCTCGTCTCCCGCCGTCGATCGCAACGTAGCAGCAACGCGAACGACGGGTGCAAGGCCTGCGGGCAAGTTGTTCACAGGACCTCCTGACGGCTGTCGGCCGGCCCCGCTTGGCTGCGGCGCCGGCCCCTCGGTAGCGTGGCCCGTTGGTCCGGCGCGCCTGTCGCGCCCACCGCACGGTGACAGCGCCAGCGGCCCCGCCTCCCCGGCGCCCGCTCCGCCGGCGGTCCCAGCTCGAGGAGGAACCCAGTGAAGCGCACCTACCAGCCCAAGAAGCAGCGTCGTGCCCGGCGCCACGGCTTCCGCCACCGCATGGCGACGCGCGCCGGCCGCGCCGTGGTGCGCAACCGCCGCCAGAAGGGCCGCGCCCGACTCTCCGCCTGAGCGCGGTGTGGTCGCGCCCGTGCGCACCCGGCAGGAGTTCACCGCGCTGTCGCGGTCGCGCGCCCGGGGACGCTCCGGCCCGATCCGCGTCACCCGGGCGCCCCTGCCCGGGTCGAGCGACGACAGCGCCCCGGACGAGCCGCACGTGGCCTACGCCGTGTCCACCCGGGTCGGCTCCGCCGTGGTCCGCAACCGGGTCCGGCGCCGGCTGCGAGCGGTGATGTCGTCCCTCGAGCCCGACGACGGCCTCACCCCCGGGCTCTACCTCGTCGCCACCCGGCCCGAGGTCGTCGACCTCCCGTGGGACGAGCTGCGTCGCCACGTGACCAACGCCCTGCGGGCCACCCAGCCCGCCCGGACGAGGGCGTGACCGTGCTCGCCCGGATCCTCGACCGCCTCGTGTGGGGCTACCAGAAGCTCACCGAAGGTCGCACCTCCCCCTGCCGCTACGTGCCGTCCTGCTCCACCTACGCCCGCGAGGCCATCGCCCACCACGGCGCCGGGCGCGGCACGTGGCTCGCCGTGCGGCGCATCGTGCGCTGCGCCCCGTGGGGCGGCTGGGGCTACGACCCCGTGCCCGGCACCGAGCACGACGGCCACGACCACGCCGACGGCCCTCCCCCGCCGCCGGCGCCCCACCGATCCCTCCGAAGGACCGCATAGATGTTCGAGTTCATCGCCCAGATCCTGAACTTCTTCTACGAGCTGGTGCCCAACTACGCGGTCGCCATCATGCTGATGACGCTGCTGGTGATGCTCGTCACCACGCCGCTCACGCTCAAGGGCACCCGCTCGATGATCAAGATGCAGCTCCTCCAGCCGGAGCTGAAGAAGATCCAGGACAAGCACAAGGGCGGCGACCGGCAGGAGATGAACCAGGAGCTGATGGCCTTCTACCAGGAGAACCAGCTCAACCCGCTGGGTGGCTGCTTCCCGCTCCTGGTCCAGGCCCCGGTCTTCATCATCCTGTTCCGGCTCATCCAGGGCCTCACCCGCTTCGGTGCGGACGGCACGTTCGACCCCAAGTACCTCGACCACGGCAGCGCCCTCTACCGGTCGCTCGACCGCAAGGACGAGATGCTGGCCTTCGGACTCGACCTGTCGGAGTCCACCACCGACGCCCTCGGCGTGTCGATCCTCCACGGCCTCCCCTACCTGATCCTCATCCTGATCATGATCGGGGCGCAGTACCTGCAGCAGAAGCAGGTGTCGGCCCGAAACACCGGCGGTCCGGCGATGCCCCAGCAGCAGATCCTGCTGAAGGTCATGCCGGCCTTCTTCGGCGTGATCTCGATCGGGTTCCCGGCCGCCCTCGTCGTCTACTGGGTGACGTCGAGCATCTACCGCATCGGTCTGCAGGGCTACATCACCCACTCGCTGTACGGGCACGAGGACGCCATCGGCCGGCAGGCGAGCAAGGCGGCCGCCGAGGCACGCGAGCAGCGGGCCAAGGACAAGGGCACCAAGGGCGCCGCCGCCAAGCCGGCACCGCGTGGTGGGGCCGCCAAGCCACCGGCGTCGGAGGCCGCTGGCGGCAACGGCCGGGGCACGGATGAGGGCACCGGGTCGCCCGGCAGGTACCAGCCCTCGTCCAAGAAGAAGAAGCGGAAGAAGCGGTAGCGCTCGGCCGTGCAGTGGGTCGTGACCACCGGACGCACGGTCGAGGAGGCGCGGGAGCGGGCGCTCGATGCCCTCGGCATCGACGACGCCGACCTCGAGTTCGAGGTCCTCGACGAGCCCCGCTCCAGCTTCTTCGGCCTCCGCCGCACCGACGCCCGCATCCGGGCCCGGGTGCGGCCGACGCGGCCGCGTCCCAAGATCGACCGCCGCAACCGGCGCAAGGCGGCGAGCTCGGGCGGCCGCCGCCGGCGGTCCAAGCGGGGCGGCGCGGAGCGCACGGACGACCGGGACGACGACACGAGCGGGGCCGAGCCGACCCCCGCCGCCGCGGCGCCCGAGGCCAGTGGTGCTGGCGGAGGGCGCAGCCGCCGGCGCCGAGGACGAGGCCCGGGCGGCGCCGGGGACTTGCCAGACACGCAGCCAGACGACGCCGCGGCGGTCGAGCCGGCGCCTCGCGCCACCGAACCGCCCATCGCACCACCGCCGAAGGCTCGACCGGCGGTCGAGACCACGCCTGCGTCGGCGCCGACCGAGACGACGCCGCACCCTCTTCCCGACAGCGACGACACCCCCGCGGGGGCGACAGGAGACAGCATGACTGACATCAGCCTCGACGAGCAGGAGCCCAGCGCAGTCGGCTTCGTGCAGGGCCTCGTGGACGCGTTCG
>DASTYO010000141.1:0-35784 GCA_035764875.1 Acidimicrobiales bacterium
GAGCGACGACCGCACCGACGTGCTGGCCCGACCGCTGCCGCCCACCATCGTCTCGCCCGGCGGCCAGCCGCCACCGCCTCCACCCCCGCCGCCGCCGCGCCCACCGGCGGTGCCGCCGTCGATCGCCACGCCCGACCCGCGGCGACCCGGCGACGACCCGACGCTCGTGGAGGGCGACCGGTGAGCACCCGGCTGGTCGTCCTCGCCGACACGCACGTGAGCCGTGGCTCGAGGCGGCGGCTGCCCGACGGCGCCTACGAGCTGCTCGACGGCGCCGACGCCATCTGGCACGCCGGCGACGTCGTCATCCCCGAGCTCCTCGACGAGCTCGCCGGCTTCGGACCCGTGCAGGCGGTGCTCGGGAACAACGACCACGAGCTGTTCGGGCTGCTGCCCGAGCGCATCGAGGAGACGATCGAGGGCGTGCGCGTGGCCATGGTGCACGACAGCGGCGCCACCAAGGGTCGTGAGCGCCGGATGCGCCGGTGGTTCCCCGACGCCGACCTGGTGATCTTCGGCCACAGCCACCAGCCGGTCGACGCCGAGGGCGTCGACGGCCAGCGCCTCCTCAACCCGGGCTCACCCACGCAGCGGCGCCGGGCGCCGTCGCACACGATGGCGGTGGTGACGCTCGACGGCGGCCGCCTCGACACGGAGATCGTCCACCTCCCCTGAGCCGGCGCGAACGGTCGGGTCAGGGCTCGAGCTCGATGCGGGCGAGCCAGAGGCCGGGCGCCTCGATCTCGGCCGGCGTCGGCAGGTACGCCTCGCCCTTCCAGAGCGAATCGAGGGCGTCGAAGCCGGCCCGCTCCACGACGCCGTCGACGAAGGCGGCGCCGGCGTCGTAGGTGGGCTGGCCGAGCTCGAGGCCGAACAGGCGGGCCACGAACCGGTCGGACTCGTCGGCCTCCACCCGCCGCCGGCGCGCCGCCTCGGTGATCATCCCGTAGCTGCCGAGCAGGCCGCCGCCGATGCTGTCCATCACGTGATCGACGTAGCCCTCGATGGTGGCCACCAGCGCCTCGAGGCGGGGGAGCAGGGCCCGCTGCTCGTCGGTCTGGATGGCGCCGAGCACCACCTCGGGGTCGCCGAGGACGTTCTGCAGCTCGGACATGGCGGAGGGGTCACCCAGCTCGAAGCCGCCGAGCTTGTCCATGAGCGCACCGGCGTCGGGGCGGAACCCCGCGGCGTAGTCGCGCAGCATGCGCTCCAGCGCGGTGCGCACGTGGGGCACAGCCAGCACGGCGTGGTGGGCGATCTCGTGGATGCACAGCCACAGCAGCAGGTCCTTGCGGTCGATGGACCAGTCGTCGGCGAACTGCGTGACGTTGGGCAGCACGAGCAGCAGCTCGTCGGAGGGGTCGCGCGGGATGGGCAGGTCGTACTGCCCGAAGCTGCGCTGGGCCAGGTGCCCGATCATCCCGCCCGCCGTCATCGCCAGCATCATCGGGGCCATCGAGCCCATCAGCTGGGTGAGCATGCCGGTGAGCGGATCGCCCGCCTCCTCAGGAGCGGTCGGCGACGTGGGCGCGGCGGCGAGCGACGACGCCAGCGACTCGAACAGCGGCTTGTACGCGTCGAGGCTGCGCTGCACCCACTGGAGGCGGGTCACCGGGACCACCTGGACCGTGCGTCCGGTCATCGACGTGGACAGGCCGGTCTTCTGGGCGACGTGGAGGTCGGCCACGCGGGCCAGCTGCTCGACGTCCATCCGCTCGATGGGGTCGATGTTGGGCTCGGACTCGCCGCCCGCGGCCACCTGCATGGCCATCTGGCGGGCCGCGTCCCACTGGAGGCCGCCCCCGGCGCCGCCCATGCCGCCCAGCATGCGGCCCAGGTCACCGAAGAAGGGCAGGCCCTCGAAGGGGTTGTCGCCACCGGTTGGACCGAAGCCGCTCATCACGTGCATCGTAGGGCGATGTCTCGCATCGCGGTCACCGGCGCCGCCGGCCCGGTGGGCCGCCGGTTGTGCGCCCTGCTCGCCGCCGACCCCGACGTCGAGGTGGTGCGGGCGGTCGACCGCCACCGGTTCCACCCGCCGTCCGGGCTCGACGCCGACGCCCGCCGGCGGATCGAGGCGCACCGCGTGCAGCTCAAGGACGCCGACCTCGACGCCCTGCTGGAGGGCGTCGACGTCGTGTGCCACCTCGCCGGGTCGGATCCGCTCGAGGGCAACGCCGTCGACCACGACCTGGGCACGACCTCCCGCCTGCTCGAGGCCGCCGACCGCACCGGGGTGGGGCAGCTGATCGTGCGGAGCTCGGCCACGGTGTACGGCGCCTGGCCGGACAACCCCATCCCCCTCACGGAGGGCACCGAGCTGCGGCCCAACCCCGAGACGCCGTGGGTGCAGGTGCGGGTGCGCATCGAGGACCGGATCCAGGCGTTCGCCGACGCCCACCCCGACGTCGCCGTGGCCGTGCTGCGCCCGTGCGTCACGGTGTCCGAGTCCGGCTCCGACGAGCTCGGACGGGTCCTCGCCGCCGCTCGCGTGGTCGCACCGCCCGACGCCTCCTCGCCCGCCCAGTTCGTCCACGCCGACGACGTTGCAGCCGCCGTCGACGTGGTGCGCCGGGCCCGGGCGTCGGGGGCGTTCAACGTCGCGCCCGAGGGGTCGATCGACGCCGAGCGGATCCGGGCCCTCGTGGGCGGGTCGCCGCGGATCCCGGTGCCGGCGTGGCTGGCCCGCCGGCTCACCGACATCGGCTGGCGCTACCAGCTCGCGCCCACGCCGCCCGGCTTCCTGCCGTACGTGTCGGCGCCGTGGGTGGTGGCCAGCGACCGGCTCCGGGCGCTCGGCTGGGAGCCGACGTCGACGAACGACGAGGCCTTCGTGGCCAGCCACGGCGCCGCCCCGTGGGCGCAGATCTCCCCGCAGCGGCGCCAGGAGATCGCCCTCGGCGTGGCCGCCGCGGCGATCCTCGGCGCCGGCGCGGCCACCGCGGCCGTGGTGCGCCGCCGGCTGCGCGCTCAGCCCTGAGCGGGCTTGGCGTCGAGCACCACGGGCAGCGAACGCCGCTGGCCGTCCCGCCAGACGTCGAGGACCACCTCGTCGCCCGGCTCGTGCAGCTGGAGCAGCGCGATGAGCACCGCCATCGACGGGGTGGCGTCGGCGTCGAGGCCCACGACGACATCGCCGGGGCGCAGGCCGGCCCGGTGGGCGGGACCGCCGTCGACGACGTCGTCGACCACCGCGCCGCCCCGGAGCTCGAGCGCCGCCGCCTCGTCCGGCTCGAGGTCGGTGCCGTGCAGTCCCAGCCACACGTGGCTGGCGTGGCCCTCGCCGATGAGCTGCTCGGCGACGAGGCGGGCGAGGTCGATGGGCGTGGCCATGCCCATCGGGGTGCCGCCCTCCTCGCCCGTCCGGGTGCTGGCGAGGCCGACCACGGCGCCGGTCTCGTCGACGAGCGCGCCCCCCGCCGTGCCCGGGGCGAAGAGCCGGTCGACCAGGATCATCCCGTAGCGAGGCGTGCCGTCCGGCTCCTCGTGGCGCCGGTTCAGCGCCGTCACGACGCCGGCCGAGACCACCGTGTCCCACCCGGCGTCGGAGGTGGCGCCGACGACGACGGTGCGGTCGCCCACGGCCATGCCCTCGGCGCTGCCGACCGCGGCGGGGGCGAGGTCGTCGGCGTCGATGCGCAGCACGGCCACCCCGGTGGGCGGGTCGACGCCCACGACCCGGGCCGGGCCGCCGTGGCCGCCCGCCAGCGCCACGTCGATCGCCTCCGCGCCCTCGACGAGCGCGGCGTCGGTGACCAGGTACCCGTCGGCCCGCAGCACCACCGCGCTGCCGGTGTGGCGGGCGCCCCCGCGCCGGATGTCGAGGGCTGCCACCGCGGCCTCGGTGCGGGTCGCGATCGCCTCGACGTCGACCGCCGACGCCGTGTCGACCACGGTGGTCGCGCGCATGGCGACCCGGTCCTCGGGTTCGTCGTCGAAGCCCCCGAGCAGCGCCACGGCACCAACCGCGAGCCCGGCGCCGGCCGCGGCCGACGTCACCACGAGCGCCACCGTGCGGCTGCGGGCCCGGGCAACCGGGGCGACCGTCCGGGCGCCGGGAGCTGGCTGGGCGCGGTCGCGCCCCACCTCGCTGGGGTGGCGCCAGAGCCGGTCTTCCGGGGGCAACGGGGGGACGAAGGCGGCGTCGTCGGCGCCGCGGTCGTCCTCACCGTGCCCGTCGCCGGGATCGCCCGAGTGCAACGGGGGCACCCGCCGGACCCTAGCCACGGCCTCTGAGAAGGTGTCGTCGCGGGCGTAGTCTGGTCGCAGATGACGTCCCCCGCCCCCCTCGACCCGCCCACGGTCGGCGACGACTGGCTCGCGCTGACCTCGGCGCGCCTGCCCGTGCACGAGGTCACGGACTGGGTCGTGCGCCCCGACTGCGGCGGCGTGGTGACGTTCCTCGGCACGGCGCGCGACCACAGCGACGGTCGCCCGGGGGTCGACGCCCTCGAGTACGAGGCCTACGAGAGCCAGGTCGAGCCCCGGCTCGCCCGCGTCGCCGCCGAGGCGCGCGCCCGCTGGTCCACCGTCGGGCGCATCGCGCTGCTGCACCGCACCGGCCCCCTCGCCGTCACCGAGGCAGCCGTGGTCGTCGCCGTGTCCGCCCCCCACCGCGACGAGGCCTTCGCGGCCGCCCGCTTCTGCATCGACACCCTCAAGCAGACCGTGCCGATCTGGAAGAAGGAGCGCTGGGACGGCGGCGAGAGCTGGGGCCTCGAGGCCCAGCACGTGGCGGAGCCCGAGGCGCTGGCGGCGGAGGCCGAGGCGTGATCCCCTTCCTGCTCGTCATCGTGGCCATCGTCGTGGTCGGCGCCGGCTACCTCGCCTACCGCAACCGCCCCGAGAGCTCCATCGAGTCGGGCATCCACTCGTTCCGCCGCGAGATGCGGGCGCTGGCGCCGCCGTCGGAGCAGGGGCGTCGCAGCGCCGAGCCGCCGGGCCCGCCGACCCGGCCCGAGCGCCGCAACCAGCCCGGCGAGCCGCCCACCGCAGGCGTCGAGTAGTGGCACGCGACCTCGCCATCGACCTCGGCACCGCCAACACGCTCGTGTACGCGAAGGGCCAGGGCATCGTGATGAACGAGCCCACCGTCATCGCGCTCAACAAGCGCAACGGCGACGTGCTCGCCATGGGCCGCGAGGCCTGGCAGATGATCGGGCGCACGCCGAGCTACATCATCGCCGTGCGCCCGCTGCGCCAGGGCGCCATCACCGACTTCGACATCACCCAGCGGATGATCCGGCTCATCCTGCAGCGGGCCGGAGTCAACCGCTTCAACCGGCCGCGCGTGGTCATCTGCGTCCCGTCGGCCATCACCGAGGTCGAGCGCCGCGCCGTCACCGAGGCCGCCCGCCGGGCCGGCGCCGCCGACGCCCAGCTGCTCGAGCAGCCCATGGCCGCCGCCATCGGCGCCGAGCTGCCCATCCACGAGCCGGTCGCGAACATGGTCATCGACGTCGGTGGCGGCACCACCGAGACCGCCCTCATCAGCCTCGGCGGCATCGTCGCCCTCCAGGCGGTGCGGGTCGGGTCCTTCGACGTCGACGCCGCCATCCAGTCCTACGTGCGGCGTGAGTACGGCATCGCCATCGGCGAGCGCACCGCCGAGGAGATCAAGATCGCCATCGGGTCCGCCTGGCCCATCGACGACGAGGTGCGCGCCGAGGTCCGCGGCCGCGACCTCATGACCGGCCTGCCGAAGACGGTGATCCTGTCCAAGCCCGAGGTCCGCGAGGCCATCGCCGAGCCGGTCACGGCCATCGTCGACTCGGTCATCGCCTGCCTCGGCCACGCCCCGCCCGAGCTCGCCGACGACCTCATCACCACCGGCATGCAGCTGGTCGGGGGCGGCGGCATGCTCCAGGGCCTCGACACCCGCATCTCGGTCGAGACCGACATCCCGGTGCAGCTGGTCCAGCAGCCGCTCGAGTCCGTCGTGCTCGGCGCCGGCCGCTGCGTCGAGGCCTACGACGACCTCAAGGTGATGTTCATGGGCGGCCGCGCCGTCTAGATCCTGAGCCGAAAGGCCCAGGGATCTTCTGGACATCTGCGGACACCGGGGGATGAACCCTCACGGATCGGCAGCGCGTGTGTCGACGTGACCGTGGTCACGGTGTAGGTTGCGGCCCGCTAATGACGAGGCGTCCAGTAATGGCCCGTGCGGTCGACGCCTCGGACGCACGACCGTCCGCTCGCCGGACTCGTCCAGGGGGAAAAGGCCATCGCTGCGCTACTCGACGTCTCTGAGGTGACGGTCCGCTTCGGCGGCGTCGTCGCCCTGCGGGATCTGTCGTTCACGATCGACGAAGGGCAGATCTGCGCCCTCATCGGCCCGACCGGCGCCGGCAAGACCACGCTCTTCAACGTGGTGAGCCGGGTGTACGACCCCTCAGAGGGCAAGGTCACCTACGACGGCCGCAACCTCATCGACCTCGCGCCGCACACCATCGCCAAGGTGGGCATCGCCCGCACGTTCCAGAACCTCGCCCTCTGGCCGGGCATGAGCGTGCTCGAGAACGTCATGGTCGGCGAGCACACCCGGTCCAAGCAGAGCTTCCTCACTGCCGCCCTCCGCCTCGGGCTCAGCAAGGAGGAGCGCCACCTGCGCGAGCGGGCCCATGCCGTGCTCGAGGAGCTCGACCTCGCCCGCTACGCCAACCACCCCGCCGCCGGGCTGCCGTTCGGCACGCTGAAGCGGGTGGAGCTGGCCCGGGCCATCGTGTCCGACCCCCGGCTGCTGCTCCTCGACGAGCCGGCCGGTGGCCTCACCCACAGCGAGGTCGACGAGCTGGCGGGGGTCATCAAGCAGATCCGGGACAGCCGCAACCTCACCGTGCTGCTCGTCGAGCACCACATGCGCATGGTGATGGGCATCTCCGACAAGGTCGTGGTGCTCGACTTCGGGCAGAAGATCGCCGAGGGCGAGCCCGCCGACGTGCAGCGAGACCCCAAGGTCATCGAGGCCTACCTGGGGGCGCCGGCATGAGCGACACCTCCACCGCCACCTCCACGGGCGCCGGTGTCAGCAGCGGCCCCACGCTCCTGTCGCTGAAGGGGGTCCGGGCTGCCTACGGCCAGGTCCGCGTGCTCCACGGCATCGACCTCGACGTGCACGAGGGCGAGGTCGTCGTCGTCCTCGGCGCCAACGGCGCCGGCAAGACCACCACCATGCGGGCCATCTGCGGCATGGTGGGCACCGCCGGCTCCATCACCCTCGACGGCAAGGAGCTCGTCGGCAGGAAGCCCGCCGACGTCGCCCGCATGGGCGTCGCCCACGTGCCGCAGGGCCGCGGCACCTTCGCCGACCTCAGCGTCGACGACAACCTGCAGCTCGGCGCCTTCGTCCGCAAGGACAAGGAGGTGCGCGCCGACATCGACCGCTGGTACGAGGTGTTCCCGGTCCTCGGCGAGCGCCGCACCCAGCAGGCGGGCACGCTGTCGGGCGGCGAGCAGCAGATGCTGGCTGTGGCACGGGCCCTCATGGGGCGCCCGCGGCTGCTGCTCCTCGACGAGCCGTCGCTCGGCCTGGCCCCGATGATCGTGCAGGACGTGTTCCGCCGGCTCGACACCGTGAAGGCCGAGCTCGGCACCACGATGCTCATCGTCGAGCAGAACGCCAACCTCGCCCTCGGCATCGCCGACCGGGGCTACGTCATCGAGGCCGGCCACATCGTGCTGAGCGGCACCGCCGACGACCTGCAGAGCGACGACGCCGTCCGCGCCGCCTACCTGGGTTACTGAGCCCCATGCCCGCCGCCCCCCGCCAGACACCACAGGAGACCTAGACCTTGGAGCTCTTCCTCGCCCGATTGTTCGACGGGCTGTCAGCAGGCGCCACCTATGCGGTCATCGCGGTCGCCCTGGTGCTGATCTACAAGGCGACCACCCTGATCAACTTCGCCCAGGGCGAGCTGGCGATGCTCGGGTCGTTCTTCGTCTACATCTTCGCGGTCGAGCAGGACATGCCCATCTACGTGGCCGTCGTCGCCGGCATGATCGTGTCCGCGCTGCTGGCGGCCGGCATCGAACGGGTGCTGATCCGCCCCTTCGACCCGGCCGACCACCTACCGCTCGTCATCATCACGCTCGGCTTGTTCCTCGTGATCAACGCGGCGGCCGGCATGATCTGGGGCTTCGATCCTCGCCGCTTCCCTCGCGTCTTCCCGTCCGGCGACGCGTGGACGATGGGCATCGCCCGCCTGCGCTGGTACACCGTCGGCACGCTCGTCACCGTGCTCGTGCTGCTGGTCCTGCTCACGCTGCTGCTCAAGAAGACCAAGATCGGCCTGGCGTTCCGGGCGGTGTCGTCGAACCTCGAGTCCAGCGGCCTCGTCGGCGTGCGGGCCGGCCCCACGCTGCAGTTCGGCTGGATGCTGGCCACCGCGGTCGGCACCCTCGCCGGAGCGCTGTTCGTGGCCGACCCGTTCCGCCAGCTCGACCCGCTCTGGGCCCAGCGGGTGCTGATCTTCGCCGCGGCCGCTGCCGTGCTCGGCGGCCTCGACAGCCTCTGGGGCGCACTGGCCGGAGGCCTCATCCTCGGCTTCATCGAGTCGATGGTGGTGGGCTACGTCGACTGGATCCCGAGCCAGATGGGTCTGGCCGCCGCCGTCGTGGCCATCATCATCGTGCTGCTGATCAGACCCAATGGCCTGTTCGGCACGAGGACGGTGGAGCGGGTATGAGCCTCCTCACCGTCACCCAGGGCACCACCGCCCACAAGGTCTACCGCTGGCTGCCGTGGGCGCTCTTCGTGCTCGTGGTCATCTCCGTCCCGTTCTGGGCGGTGCACACGCCCTCGTTCAGCGTCGGCGACAGCAACTTCACGTTCAGCCTCGGCAACCTGAACCACGCCGTCGCCTACATGGTCGGCGTGCTCGGCCTCGGGCTGCTCGTCGGCTACAACGGCCAGATCTCGCTGGGCAACAGCTTCTTCATGGGCATCGGCGGCTACCTCACCGCCACGCTCGTCGTCGACAACGAGTGGCCCTACCTGCTCACCCTCGTCGTGGTGCTGCCCGTGTGCTTCGTCGTCGGGATGCTCGTCGGCCTCCCGGCGCTGCGCATCAAGGGCCTGTACCTCGCGCTCACCACGCTCGGTCTCGCCGCCGTGTTCCCCTCCATCGTGCGCATGGACCAGCTCCGCGACCGCACAGGCGGCGCCAACGGCAAGCGCATCAGCGCCGACCTCGAAGCGCCCGACTGGCTGCCGCTCGAGGACATCGCGGAGTTCCTGTCCGGCATCCCGCTCATCGGCGACTGGATGTTCGGCGACGGGCGGCTGGGCGGCCGCGACGCCGACGACGTGTGGGTGTTCATCCTGCTCGCCCTGCTCGCCACGGCGGCGTTCTGGGTGTCGCGCAACCTGATCTACAGCCGCCCCGGGCGATCGATCATCGCGGTGCGCGACAACGAGACGGGCGCGGCGGTCAACGGCGTGAACGTCCCGATGACCAAGACCCTCACCTTCGGCGTGAGCGCCGCCCTCGGCGGTCTGTCGGGGACGATGTACGCCATGGCCATCGGGTTCGTGGCCCCCGACGTGTTCGGCATCAACCTGGCCATCTTCCTCATCGTCGGCCTCGTGGTCGGCGGTGTGGGCACGCTGAGCGGCGCCGTCATCGGCGGCCTGGTCATCGTGTTCGTGCCCCACTGGGCCTCCCAGATCGAGTCGGTCCCCGTGGTGCCCGAGCGCTACCTGCGGGGCCCGACCGGCACCTTCTTCCTCGGCGTGCTGCTGATCATCCTCACGTTCTTCCTGCCCGGCGGCATCGTCTACGGGTGGCGGAAGATCCGGGCCCGGCTCGTCACCGTCCGCCCCGCAGGCCACGCGGCCTCCGGGGAGGAGGTCGAGCTGGCCGAGGGCGACAGCGCGGGCGGGCTGCTCTCACGCGGCCAGGACGTCCTCGACGTGGACGACGAGGAAGAGCACGGAGAGCCCGTCTCGGCACCGGCACAAGCAACCAACCAAGGAGAACCAACGTGAGAGCATCCCGACTGTGGCGGATCTTCGCCATCATGTTGGCGTTGACGCTCGTGGCCGCTGCGTGCGGTGACGACGACGACACCGACACCGCGACCGACGACACCACCGCCGAGGACGGCGGCGAGGACGGCGGCGACGGTGGCGAGGACGGAGGGGACGGCGGGGAGATCAGCCTCGACGAGGAGATCGAGGTCGCCGAGGGCACGGTGCTGCCGCTGCCCGACTGCCCGAGCGACTGGGCCGCTGACACCGGCCTCACCGACGACACCATCAAGCTGGCCATGAGCCTGCCCGAGTCCGGCCCGGTGGCTGCGCTGGGCGGCCTCGACGACGGCATGCGCGCCTGGTTCGACCAGATGGAGCCCATCGACGGTCGCAAGATCGAGCTGGTCTCCAAGGACGACGCCTACACGCCTGACCGTGCCCTGACCAACGTGGAGGACTTCCTCGAGAGCGACGACCCGTTCGCCTTCGTCTGGATGGTGGGCACGCCGAACGTGCTGGCGATCCGCGACCTGGTCGGCGAGGAGTGCGTCCCGATGCTGTTCAACTCCACCGGCTACCCGGGCTGGGGCGATCCGGAGAACTACCCGTGGACCATGGGTGGCCTCCTGGCCTACAGCACCGAGGCGAACATGTGGTGCAACTACATCGCCGACGAGGTCGGCCCCGACGCCACCGTCGCCGCGCTGTACATGGACAACGACTTCGGTGCCTCCTACGAGAACACCGTGAGCGAGTGCGACATCAACCTGGTCGAGAGCGTCCGCCACGACCCGGCTGCGGCCGACGTGACCGACGAGATCACCACGCTGGCCGCCTCCGACGCCGACGTGGTGCTGCTCGGCACCACCGGCGCCCCGTGCCCCCAGGCCATGGCCGCCATCGCCCAGTCCAGCTGGGACCCGGTGACGATCATGTCCAACACCTGCCAGCCGATCGCCACGTACTTCAAGCCGATCGACCCAGCCGGTGAGGGAGTGATCGTGGCGGCGACGGCCAAGGAGGCCGGCGAGCTGGAGGATCCCGACGTCCAGGCCGCCCGTGAGGCGCTCGAGGCCGCCGGGCTCAACCCCGACCAGGGCGCCTTCTACACCGGCATCATCTTCGGCCAGAACGTCGAGCTGATGTTCCGCCAGGCGGCCGAGATGGAGGGCGGGCTCAACCGGGTCAACCTCATGCGGGCCGCGTGGAACGCCGACTACCACGTGCCGCTGGCGCTCGAGGGCTCCGACGCCAAGACCGACGGCGTGAACGACGCCTACACGGTCGAGGCCGCCCAGTTCGTCAAGTACGTGCCGCCTGCGGCGGGCGAGGAGCTGGGCCGGTACGAACCGCTCGGCGACATCCTCAGCGTCGAGGGCGAGACGGGCGCCTTCGAGGGCTGACCCAGCCCTCGGTCCGTCCGAGCTGACGAACCTGCGGTGGCCGGTCCCTCGGGGCCGGCCACCGCCGCGTCCGGGCTCAGGCCAGGAGGTCCTCAGCGGCCTGGCGGACCTGGCGGTCGCGGTCGCTGAGCGCCCGGTGCAGTGCGGCGTCGACCTCGGGGCCCTCGAACGCGGCGAGCGCGATGACCGCACGCCGCCGCAGCGTGGCCCGCTGCTCGAGGGCGGCCAGCACCGCGGGCAGCCCGGCCGGGTCGCCGATGGCGCCGATGGCGGCCACGGCCGCCTCCCGCACCAGGTGCTCGGGGTGCTCGGTGGCGACGCGCGCCAGCGCGTCGGCCGCGCCGGGCTCCGGAGGCTCCCGCTCGCCGGCAGCCCACGCGGCCGTCTCGGCCACCACCGGGTCGGCGTCGTCGAGCAGGGCGAGGGCCTTCGGGCCCCGGTCGCCGGGGCGGCCGGCGACGAGGGTCAGTGCCCGACGCCGCACCGCCGGTTCCGGGTCGTGCAGCGCCGAGGAGAGCGCGCCGTCGTCGAGCTCGCCCAGCCGGTCGAGGGCGGCGAGGGCGGTGGCGCGCACGGTGCCGTCGACGTCGTCGAGCAGTGCCCGGGCCGTGCCGGCGTCGCCGGTGTGGCCGGCCACCGCCGCGGCCCGCCGCCGGGCGTGGACGTCGCTCACCCGATGGCGCGGTCGAGCACCTCGGCGGCGGCACCGATGGCGGCGCCGGCGACCGCGGCGAGGGCCAGGCCGAGCAGCACGACGACGACGACGAGGGACACCAGGCTGGCGAGTCGCCGCGCGAGCGTCGGGCGGGCGACCTCCCGGTAGCTGCCCTCGATGGCGGTGTACGCCGCCGGCACCGAACGGGCGTCGGCGCGGCGGGCTCGCGGCGGGCCCGCGGGCAGGAGGGCGGTGGGCTGACCGGCCGTGCCGTTGGCGGGAGGGGCCGTCGGTGCGGCGACGGCCACGACCTCACCGACCGAGTCGGTCTCGATGATCTCGGCCTCGACGATCACCGGCTGGTCGTCGAGCTCCACGGACGCCGCCTGCGCCGTGGTGGCCGCACCGAGCGGCGTGCCGCCGACCTCGTGCGGGGCGGCGGAACCGGGGGCGGGGGTCGTGTGCCCGGCCCGGCTCGCCCGTAGGCTGGGCCGCTCGAAGCGACCGACGAGCCGCGACAGACCACGGGAGTCGACCAGCGACACGGCCAGCAGGCCGGCGCCGCCGCCGAGGACCACGAGCAGGAACAGAGTGAGCACCGAGGACCAGAGCGTACCGGGGGCCGTCGGTGCCCGAGACCACGACCCCGCACCGCCGCCCCCCACTGGCCCCATCACCCGTCGTCGGGTGTGGCCGTGGTGGGTCGCGGCCGCCGCCTTCCTCGCAGCCGCTGCGGCACTGTTCGCCGCCTTCACCGTGCGCATCGGGCAGTTCGAGTTCCGGCCCGGCTCCGCCCGGCCCACGGCGGGTGCGGTGGCGGTGGGCGAGGGCGTCGCCACCTACCCGCCGGCCAGCGACATCGCGTTCACCACCGTGTCACTGCGCCAGTCCACGGTCGCGTCGTACGTGGCGGCCTGGTTCGACGAGGACGTCCAGGTGGTGGAGGACGACCTCATCCTCGGCGACCGATCGCCGCAGGAGAACCGCCAGTTCAACCTCCAGCTCATGGACACCTCGAAGCAGGACGCCATCCGGGTGGCCCTCCTCGAGCTGGGCTACGAGGTGCCGGTCACCGTCGACGGGGTGGTCATCGTCCGCATCGAGGAGGGGTCGGCAGCCGAGGGCCGGCTCGACGTCGGCGAGGCGGTGGTCTCCATCGACGGCGAGCCCCTCGACGACATCGACGACGTCAGCCGCATCATGGCCACGAAGCGCCCCGGCGACGTGGTGCGCCTCGGGATCGAGCCGCCCGAGCGGGACGAGGTCCGCGAGGTCGAGATCACCCTCGGCGAGAACCCCGACGACCCCGAGCGGGGCCTCATCGGCATCATGCTCGAGCCACGCGACCCGTCGTACGACTTCCCCTTCCCGGTCGACATCGACAGCGGCGACGTCGGCGGCCCCTCCGCCGGACTGGCCTTCACCCTCGCCGTCCTCGACGTGCTCACCCCAGGCGAGCTCACCGGCGGGCTCCGGGTCGCGGTCACCGGCACCATCGACGGGGCGGGCAACGTCGGCGACGTCGGCGGGGTCCGCCAGAAGACGGCGGCGGCCATCGACGAGGGCTACGACGTCTTCCTCGTGCCGAGCGGCGAGTTCGAGGAAGCCCGGCTGCGGGCTGGGGACGCCATCGAGGTGATCGCGGTCGATACGCTGCGTGACGCCCTCGACGCACTGGCGTCCCTCGGTGGGAGCGGCCTGGGGAACGCTGCCGACGTGGGCTGAGAGGGCGCGAGCCCGCCACATCCACCTCCTCCTGGCAGGCCAGACATGACGACGGAAGCGGCGCAGCTGCAGTTCGCAGCGGAGTTCACGCTGTTCGTCGCCGCCATCGCCGCCGTGGCGCTCACCGCCCTGCGGCCCGACCTGCTCACCCGCCGGGCCCTGGCCCGCATCCTGCTGGTCGGTGGGTCGGTGGCTCTGGCGGTCGCCGCGTTCCTGCACGGCTCGCTGCTGGTCGACGACGCCGAGGTGGCCGGCCTCGTCGGGCTGCGCCTCGCCGGCATCGCCGCGGTCGCCGGTGCGGTCGCCGGGTGGGAGGTGACGCGCGGGTCCCGGGCGGCCGCCGCGCTCGGCGTGGTGGCCCTGGCCGGGGCCGAGGCGCTCGTCGTCGCCGACCTCCACGCGGCCGGCGACGCGGTCCGGGGCGTCGGCGCCCTCTGCCTGGCGGCCGGCCTCCTCGTCGCCTCCCGCCGGGCCATCGCGGCCCGGGTCGCGATGTCGGCCGCCACCGTGGTGCTGCTCGTGGTCACCGCGCTGTCGATCGCGCTCACCGTCGTGGTCGCCGAGAACGTCGAGGACGAGGTGGCCCGCCGCTACGAGGCCCGTGCCGAGACCGAGTCGCAGGTCTTCGCCGACGTCAGCGCGTCGGCCCGGGTGTCGGCCGAGCTGCTCGCCCGGCTCCTCGGCGGCGACCGCGCCGACCAGATCCGGGTCGCCACCAACCCGGCCGCGCCGCCGGACGCCGCTGCCGGCGCCGGCCAGGAGGTGGTCGGCGCCCTCGCCGCGTTCCGCACCAACGTGCTCCAGCTCCGGGCACCCGGGCCGATGCTCGTCGTCGGTGCGAACGGCCGGCTGGCCGGTGCGCTCGACCTCGACGACGCCGCCCGCATCGCCATGCTGGGCGACGACGCCATCGCCCAGGTGCTCGCCACGCGCGAGGCGGTCGACGCGGTGCGCATCGTCGGGAACCAGACCTTCGCGGTCGGCGCGGCGCCCATCGTGACCACCGACGGCGTCGAGCTCCTCGGCGTGGCCGCCATCACGGTGCGCCTGGACGATGGGTTCCTGGTCCAGCGGGTCGCCGACCGGTCGTCCAGCGACCAGGACGTCGGCCTCGCGCTGGCCGACCGCTCGCGGGTCTACGCGGAGTCCGGTCGGCAGGCCGGCCTCGCCGAGACCCTCACCGTCGCCGGCGACGTCCTGCGGGAGGGCGAGCGGCGCACGGCGGTCGACGACGACCGCTTCCTGGTCGCCGTCCCCGTCCTCGACGACGAGGGGACGCCGGTGCTCGCCGTGGTCGTCACCGTGCCCCAGGCCCGCATCGACGCCACCCGACAGGACCTGTTCCAGCTGCTGTTCCTCGTCGCCCTCGGCGCCGCCCTGCTGGCGATGGTCCTCGCCGGCTACGCCGGCAACCGCATCGGCGCCGGGCTGGTCCGGCTCACCGGCGTCACCGGCGACCTGCAGCAGGGTCGACTCTCCGCCCGGGCCGAGGTCCAGACCGAGGACGAGCTGGGCGTGCTGTCCACGACCTTCAACCAGATGGCCGCGTCGATCCAGTCGATGACCGACGACCTGCGCTCGGCCGCCCACCAGGAGTCGGCGCTGCGCGGTCGCCTCGAGGGCGTCGTGGCCGGCATGGGCGAGGCGCTGATCGCCGTCGACGCCCGGGGGCGCATCACCGACTTCAACGCCGCCGCCGAGGAGCTGCTCGGCGTCCCGGCCCGCGAGACCCTCGGCCGCACCCTCGACAAGGTGTGCACGGTCACGGGCGAGGACGGCGTCGACGTCACGGCCCGGTTCGTGAAGCCGGTGGTCGAGTCGTGGTCCGCCGGCCTCGACGTCCGCGGGCCGAGCGGCCAGGCCGTGCCCGTCGCGGTGTCGGCCGGGCCGCTGCGGGGCCCGGCCGGCCTGCTCACCGGCGCCGTGTTCGTGCTGCGCGACGTGCGCCGCGAGCGGGAGGTCGAGCAGATGAAGACCGAGTTCATCGCCAACGTGAGCCACGAGCTGCGCACGCCCCTCACGCCGGTCCTCGGCTACGCCGACATCCTCGCCACCCGCGACCTGAAGCCCGAGCAGACGAAGCGCTTCGCCACGGAGATCCACGAGTCGGCCCGCAAGCTGCTGCGGGTCACCGACCAGCTCGTGCAGTTCGCCACCCTGGCCGCCGGCCGCCTGCAGCTGCACGAGGAGTCGGTCGACCCCCGCCAGCTCCTGGAGGGTGTGGCTCGCCGCTGGACCGACCGCCTCCCCGACTCGCACCGCCTCACCCGGCGGGTGGGCCGCAACCTCCCGCCGGCCGTCCTCGACCGGCGCTACGTCGACGTCGCCCTCGACGAGCTCATCGACAACGCCGTGAAGTACTCACCCGACGGTGGTCGGGTCCGGGTCAGCGCGTCCGTCCACGAGAACGGCCACGGCCGGCGGCTCGTGCTCGCGGTCGACGACCAGGGCGTCGGCATCGACCCGGAGCGACGGGAGACGATCTTCGAGGACTTCGCCCAGGCCGACGGCTCGGCCACCCGGCGCTTCGGCGGCCTCGGCCTCGGCCTCGCCCTCGTCAGCCGCATCGTGCGCGCCCACGGCGGCGAGCTCTCGTGCACCTCGAAGGTGGGGGAGGGCACCACCGTGCGGATGATCCTGCCCCTCGACGACGCCGGCCGACCCGCCCGGGCGCCGGAGCCGCCGACCGCCCACCGCACCGCCACGGAGGAATCGGCACCGTCCTCGCCGAAGGAGTCACCGTGAGGCGGGGCATCGCCGTGGGCACCGCGCTGGTGGTGGGGGCCGTCGGGCTGCTGGCCGCCTCGTGCGGCGACGACGGCCCGGGGCCCGACGAGGCCCGCCTCGACCTCGACGGCACCGCCGTCGTCACCACCGCGGACGGTGCCCGCGAATCGGTCGACGACGGCACGACGCTGCGCTTCGGCGACACGGTGGCCATGGAGGAGGGCACGGCGCTGCTCGAGCTCGCCGACGGGTCCGTGTACGAGCTGCGCGCCCGTGACGACGTGGGCACCGAGCTGGAGGTGGGCGCACCGCCGCGCCTCACGGCCGGCGACGTGCTGGTGACCGACGGCTTCCCGGCGCAGGTCAAGGTCGATGCCGCCACGCTCACGGCGCAGGGGGCGCTGCGGGTCGACGCCGACGACGCCACGGCCACCGCGTACCGCGGGCGGGCACGGGTGGCGGGCCCGGGCGACGTCGACTGGGTACCCGCCCTCCGCCGGCTCGTCCTCGTCGACGGCGCCGCGCTCGAGCCGCTCACCTTCGACGGCACCGATCCGTGGGACCGCCGCTACCTGGGGGAGGCCGTGGCCTTCGGCGACCAGCTCGAGGCCCTGGCCCGGGGGTACACGAGCGAGCTGCCCCCCGCCGGCGGGCGCACGGTCGGGTTCTTCCAGTCGGTCGTGCCCCAGCTGGCCGACGAGCGCGAGTTCCACGCCGACCTGCTCGACCCCGACCGCCCACCCGGCGAGACGCTGGTCGGCGCGGTCATCGCCGTGCAGGCCCGCGAGGGAACGTTCCGCGAGCGGTGGGACGCCGTGTTCGGCTTCCGCGACGCCGGCGCGGCATGGGGCCTGGTGGCCCTCGACCAAGGTGTGAGCTCGGCGCCGGTCCTCGAGACCATCGAGCTGGCCATCACCACCACCTCGACGACGGCGGCGCCGCCGGGCTCCTCGCCGGGCTCGACCCCGTCGACGTCCACCGCTGAGCCCACCGGCCCGACCCCCGCCGACCCCGACACGACCACCACGACCACCGCCCCGCCGCCCGCGCCCGGGCCGCTGGACCCCGTCACCGAACCGGCCGACGAGCTGCTCGACGACCTCCTCGAGGTGCTGCTGCTGCAGCCCGGCTGAGCGCCCCCAGGCCCGCGGCCCAGGTGCCATCTGGGGTGGCGGGGCTCCACCGGCGGCCCCCGGTGCCCGACGTAGGTTGGGCACGATGAACGACGACCCCCGCATCGATCCGGCCGATCTGCGGAACGTGCGGTTCCCGGGCTCGTCCCGGCGCTACGACGCCCGGTCGGTCGACCAGTTCCTGGAGACGGTCGCCGCCCGGATCGCGGCCACGAACGACCTGGTCGACGAGCTGCGCCGCGAGCTGTTCGCGGCGCAGGAGTCGCCGGCGGAGGCGCCCGTCGTCGAGCGCCCCGAGCTGTCGACCCTCGACGACGACGCGCTGGTGCGGCTGGTGGGTGAGGAGACCGCCACGGTGCTGTCGACCGCCCGGCGGGCCGCGGAGGAGATCCGCTCCAAGGCCGAGGAGTCGGCCGCCCGCATGATCCGCGAGGCGACCACCGAGGCCGACCGCACCACCGAGGACGCCTCCACGCGCGCCGCCGAGCTCACCCGCGACGCCGAGCAGGCCCTCGAGCGGGCGACCGCTGCCGCCGAGGAGGAGGCCGCCCGCATCCGCCAAGAGGCGGAGGAGGAGGCCGAACGCCGGGCCGCCGAGACCCAGGAGCGGGTCGAGGCCGAGCTGGCCGCCATCGAGGAGCGCCGGGTCGAGGCCGACGCCGAGGCCGAGCGGATCCTGGCCGAGGCCCGCGAGGAGGGCCGAGGCATGGTGGCCGAGGCCAAGGACGTGCGCCACCGCATCCTCGAGGACCTCCAGCGCCGGCGCGACCTGGCCCGCGACCAGATCGAGCGCCTGCTCGACGGCCGCGAGCGCCTCCTGGCCGCGTACGACAAGGTGCGCGAGAACCTCGACGACATCACCGGGCAGCTGCTCGACGCGCTGCCCCACCCCGACGAGGGTCCCGAGCCCGAGCTGCCCGACGGCTTCGTGGGCATCGTCGGCGGCTCGCCCGACGAGGCCGACGAGGGCGCCGACATCGACGCGGAGGAGCGGGCGGAGGTCGACGACACGGTCGCGCCCATCTCCGACGCGCACGCGGAGCCCACCGAGCCCGAGCCGCTGGAGACCGCCGAGCCCGACGTTGCAGACCGGGAGGCAGAGGCGCGGGACGACGCGCCCGCGCCGGAGCCCGAGCCGCACGCCCCCACCGAGACCGAGGCCGACGAGGCGGAGACGAGCGCGGAGGAGCCCGTCGCGGACGACGACGACGCTGCGCCCACGGAGCCGGCGGCCGACGTGGAGGCCCCCACCGAGACCGAGGCCGACGAGGCCGAGCAGCACGAGCAGGTCGACCTCGAGGTGCCGGGCGGCGACGTCGACGCCCTCTTCGCCCGCCTGCGCGCCGAGCGCGAGGAGTCGGTGGCCCGCGCCCAGGAGGTGCTCGAGCCGGCGGCGGAGCCCGAGCCCGACACGGAGCTCGCGCCCGAGCCGGAGTCCGAGGAGGTTGCGGAGGCGCCGGTGGCCGTCGAGGCGCCCGGTGCCGTCGATGCCGGCGGCGACGAGGAAGCGACCCAGCCTGCGGAGTCGGCGGGCGAGCGGGGCGGCGACGTCGATCGGGTGCCGCCGGAGTTCTTGGCCGACGAGGCCGACCTGGCCCGCCGGGCCGAGGCCCTCGGCCCCATCGAGTCGCGGCTGGCCCGGGCCCTGAAGCGCCGGCTCTCCGACGAGCAGAACGAGCTGCTCGACCTGCTCCGGCGCAGCGGCTCCACCACCGCCGACGAGCTGCTGCCCGCCGCCGACGAGCAGATCGCCGTGTGGGCGGGGCTCGCCACCAAGCACCTGGCGGCAGCTGCCGCCGCCGGTGCAGCCGCAGGGGGCAGCGAAGCGGTCGACGTCGACGTCTCGGCCCTCGCCGACGCCCTCGGCGCCGCCCTGGCCGAGCCGTTCCGGCGCCGGGTCGAGCGCTCGGCCGCCGACGTCGGCGGCGACCCCGACGAGCTCGACGAGCGCCTCCGCGCCCTGTACCGCGAGTGGAAGGTCCAGCACATCGGCCCCGTCGCCGAGGACGCGCTCCTCTCGGCCTACGCGCTGGGCACCCTCGTCGCAGCCGAACCCGACGGCCGGGTGCGTTGGCGCATCGACCCGGCGCAGGGCCCCTGTCCGGACGCGCAGGACAACGCCCTCGAGGGCGCCATCCGTGCGGGGGAGGCCTTCCCCACCGGCGACGCCTGTCCGCAGGCCCACCCGGGGTGCCGCTGCCTGCTCGTGGTCGAGCCGTCCGCCTGATCCCCCCGGCGACCGCGATGAGGGCCGCCTCGCGGCCTCGGTAGGCTCCCGGACCTCATGCGTCCGCCGTCTGACATGCCGAGGCCCATGCCCCGACGCCGCAGCGTCGCCGGCTCCAACCGGGGGCGCACCCTGCTGGTGGTCGTCGCCATCGCGCTGTTCGTGCTCATCACATCCCTGCGCGGGATCGCCGGCTTCTACACCGACTACCTGTGGTTCGACTCCCTCGGGTACGACGAGGTCTGGAGCGGCATCCTCGGGGCCAAGACGTCGCTGGCCGCCATCTTCGTGGCCGCGTTCTTCGTGGTCTGCTGGGTGAACCTGTACATCGCCGACCGCCTGGCGCCCCGCTTCCCGCCGCCCGGTCCGGAGCAGGAGGCGCTCGACCGGTTCCGCGACGCCATCGGCAACCGCACCGGTCTGCTGCGCGTGGGCATCGCGCTCGGCCTCGCCCTGGTGGCCGGGCTGGGCATGAGCCAGGAGTGGCGGTCCTGGCTGCTGTTCGTGAACGGCGGCGACTGGGGCCGCAGCGACGCCCAGTTCGGCACCGACATCGGCTTCTACGTGTTCAAGCTCCCGTTCCTGTCGTCGGTGGCCGACTGGGCGTTCGCCTCGATCCTGATCGTCCTCGTGGTCACCATCGCCGCCCACTTCGCGAACGGCGGCATCCGCGTGCAGCCGGTCGGACCGGGCGCCGTGGGCCCTCGGGTCACCTCGCAGGTGAAGGCGCACATCTCCGTGCTGCTCGGCGTGCTCGCCCTCATCCGGGCCGCCGGCTACTACCTGCAGCGCTTCGAGCTCACCACCTCCACCCGGGGCGTCGTCGACGGCGCGTCGTACACCGACGTGAAGGCCCAGCTGCCGGTGCTCAACCTCCTGGTGCTGATCTCGGTGGCCAGCTTCGTGCTGTTCATCGTCAACATCTGGCGCCGGGGTTGGGTGCTGCCGGTGCTCGGCGTCGGGCTGTGGGGGCTGGTGGCCGTGGTGGCCGGGGGCATCTACCCCCAGGTGATCCAGCGGTTCCAGGTCGAGCCCAACGAGTCCTCCACCGAGGAGCCCTACATCGAGCGCAACATCGCCGCGACGCGCGACGCGCTGGGCCTCGAGGTGGAGAGCGTCGACTACGAGCTGAACCGCGACGCCGACGAGGTCGACCTGCGCGACAACCGGAACACGGTGCGCAACATCCGCCTGTGGGACCCGTCACCCACCGTGCTCGGCCAGACGTTCCCCCGGCTCGAGGAGCTGCTGCCCTACTACCAGCTCAACGACGTCGACGTGGACCGCTACGTCATCGACGACGAGCTCACCCAGGTGGTGCTGTCGGTCCGCGACCTGAACACCTCCGGCATCCCGGCGTCCTCGTGGGAGGCGCGCCATGTCATCTACACCCACGGCTACGGCGTGGTCATGGCGTCCGGCACGTCGAAGACGCCCGAGGGCCGCCCCGACTTCTTCCTCCAGCAGGTGCCGGTGAAGGAGAACACCGACCTCGAGCTGAGCCGGCCCCAGGTGTACTTCGGCGAGGAGCTCGGCGGGTACGCCATCACCGGGGCTTCCCGCGACGAGCTCGACTACCAGATCGGCGAGGACACCGAGCTCACCCGCTACGAGGGCGAGGATGGCGTGGGCATCGGCTCGTACCTGCGGCGCGTCGCGTTCTCGCTGCGCTTCGGCACGTACGACCCGCTGATCACCGACTTCATCACCGACGACTCCCGCATCCACTACATCCGCGACATCCGCGACCGGGTCGAGACGCTGGCGCCCTTCCTCGAGTTCGACGCCGATCCGTACGCCGTGGTCGTCGACGGCGGGGTGAAGTGGATCGTCGACGCGTACACCACCACCGACCGCTTCCCGTACGCCCAGCGCGCCGAGAACGGCGGGCTCCCGTCGGCCAGCGGCCTCGACGGCCGGTTCAACTACGTGCGGAACTCGGTGAAGGTCGTGGTCGACGCCTACGACGGCACCGCCACCTTCTACGTGATGGATCCGGACGACCCGCTCATCCGGGCCTGGCGCAGCGCCTTCCCCGACCTGTTCGTCGACGGCGACGACATGCCCGACGACGTGCGCGCCCACCTGCGCTACCCCGAGGACCTCTTCCGGGTCCAGACCAACATGTGGGCCCGCTACCACGTGGGCAACCCGCAGACCTTCTACAACAACAACGACGCCTGGAACGTCGCCCTCGACCCGGGAACGTCGGGCGCTGGGCCGGCCACGCAGACCACCAACGCCGCCGGCGAGGTCGTGGGCCCCTCCGTGGGCGCCCGCGTCGACCCCTACTACCTGCTGACCCAGCTGCCCGGCGAGGACGAGGCGGAGTTCGTCATGCTCCGGAGCTTCGTGCCCTTCGGCCGCACCGACGACAACCAGCAGCTCACCGCGTTCATGGTCGCCCGCTCGGATCCCGAGCACTACGGCGAGCTGGTCACCTACACGATGCCCCGGCAGAACCGGCCCGACGGCCCCGCCATCGTCGCCGACGCCATGCAGTCCGACCCGGTGGTGTCCCAGCAGCAGACCCTGCTCGGCACCGGCGAGTCCACGGTGAAGCTCGGCAACCTCATCGTCGTGCCGGTGGACGAGTCGCTGGTGTACGTGCGGCCGTTCTACGTCGAGTCCAACTCGGTGAACATCCCCGAGCTCAAGAAGGTGATCGCGTTCTTCGAGTCCAACGTCGCCATCGCCGACACCCTCGAGCAGGCCCTCACCCAGCTGCTGGGCGAGGTGCCGAACCTCGAGGAGGTGCGCGACGAGGAGGACCGGGAGGCGGTCGACGTCCCCGACGACCCGGGCGCGCCGCTCGACGAGGACGAGCGCGCCGGCACGGCCGACCAGCGGGCGGCCCGCCTCCTCGAGGAGGCCGAGGACCTGTTCCAGGAGGCCCGCACCGCCCTGCAGGGTGGCGACCTCGGCGAGTACCAGTCGCTCACCGAGGAGGCCGAGGCCAAGGTCACCGAGGCCCTGCGCATCCTCGCCGCGTCCACCACGACGACCACGGCTCCCGCCGGCGAGGGGACGACCACCACCACCGCCCCCGAGGAGGACTCGGAGGAGGCGTAGCCGCCTCGCGCCGAGCTGCGCCCGCGGTCAGCGGGCGGGCGTCCACCCGGTGTCGGTGGGCACGAGGGCCCGCAGGTCGATGTCGGTGGGCGCGCCCTGGAGGACGCGCAGCTCGTCGCGCACCGCGTCGAGGCGGGCGGCGAGGTTCACCTCGAGGCGCGACAGCTCGGCGGCCACGCGGGCCGAGTGCATCCGGGCCTCGAGCAGGTCGCCCTGGCTGGGCACGTCGAGGCGGTCGAGCAGCGCGTCGGACAGGGCGTCGACGCGGCGCTCGAGCGACACCACGTGGCTGTGGAGCTGGGCGGACTGGGCGGCCAGCATCTTCAGCGCCCGCTCGGTGCGGGCGAGGGACTGGCCCGACACGAGCGGCACGAGGTCGGTGCCCGGGGGAGCGGCGACCACCTCCGCGGCATCGGCGTCGGCGGCGGCCTCGGCGGGGGGCGCCGGTGTGGGATCGGAGCTGCGACGGCGGAACCAGGCCATGGCCCGACGGTACGGCCGGCGCGGCGGGCCCGTGGTGGATGGGCACCTCCAAGGCACGCGGCCGCGGCGGGCCGGATCACGGGCCTCATGCGGCGGTCCCGCCCGCCTCGTCGGGCCACGTGGCCGCCGGGACGCCCAGCTCGTCGAGCACGTCGAGCACGGCCTCGGCGACATCGGCCGGCAGGTGCAGCGCCAGCCGGGCCCGCAGCAGGGGCAGGGGAGGGCAGCGGTTCAGCACGAACCGGGCGAATGCGCCGTCGTCGAGCCACTCGCCGTCCTCCGGCAGCAGCTCCGGCACGGGCAACCGGTCCGCGGCGACGAGCGCGCGCATCCGCGACCAGCTGATCGCCCGGTGGAACGCCCGCAGCACGTCGACGGCGTCGTCGTCGATGCGGTGGTCGACCCGCCGGAGCAGCTCCATGGCCGGGTGCGTCTCGATGGCCCGGGCCACCGTGGCGGCGGGCAGCGGGTCCCGCACGAGACGGGCCAGCCACTGCGCGCTCCAGTAGACGGAGGTGTCGCACGGCGGTGGGTCGGTGGGGAGCTGCAGCGCCCGGCGCAGGAGGTCGACCTGCTCGCCCACCGGAACCTCGCCGGTCAGCGCCGTCGCGAGGACGGGATCGTCGGCGCGGATCCGGTGCGCGTGCTCGCCGGTGCGGGACAGCAGCGTGACCACGTGGACCCGGTGCCGGCGCCGGTCGGGGTCGCCTCGGTCGGCGACGTGGTAGGCGTGCCCGTGGGTGGCGATGCCCACGGCGTGCCAGTCGTCCGGCGCCGTGAGCCCCAGCAGGTGCTCGGTGGGGTGGGCACCGTCGAGCGGCTTCACGCCGAGGTCGAACCCGTCGCCGTCGATGCCGCCGACGTGGAGGATGCAGGGTTGGAGCTGGTCGTCGGCCAGGGCGTCGGCGAGGTGGTCGGCGAGCAGGTGCAGCGACGCGTCGGCCGCGAGCGGGGTGCCCAGTGGTGCGGGCATGGCGGTGCCTCCGGGAGGATGGGAGCCGGCTGCCCGTGGCGGCGACCCGTGGCGGGTCGGTGGGCGGCGAGCGGCGCCGGGGGCGCCGGAGGCGGTGGTGCACCGCGAGGCCGTCGAATGCGGTGCGGCCATCATGGCAGAGGGTGCTGACAGCGCGCGTAGGGTCCCCTCATGGCGAAGCGCTCCCGACGTCGGCCCCGCGGCGGACGGGTCACCCCTCCCCGCGTCTGGCCGGAGGACGAGCCGGGCCTGCCCCCGCTCGAAGGGGTCGTCGCCGCCCTCGAGGGCTTCACCGACGTCGCAGACCGGTCGCCGCTCGGCATCGAGGTGCAGGTGTCCACCTTCCTGGGCCAGCTCGGAGCCGGGCAAGGGGCACCGGAGCCGGGGGAGCCCGACCACGAGGAGCTCCTCAACGGGATCGTCGAGCTGTGCCTCCACCACCTCGACGAGTCGCCGCCGCGCGTGGTCCTCGACTTCCTCTGGGTGCTCGACGCGTTCGACCCGGGGTGGATCGCGTGGCCGCTCCACGACCGCTTGGCCATGGCCGCCCTGCCGTCCCGACCGGCGTGGGCGATGGACGTCGGCCAGGCCGAGGTCGTCCGCACCGTCGTCGCCGAGCACGAGACGGGCGACGGGTTCGACGTCGCCATCGTCGCCCGCCATCGTTCGGCGCCGCACGACCACGTGGTCGCCGTCTACGTCGACCGGCTCCTCGGCGGGCTCGCCACCGACCTGCTCGTCCACGACGACGCCGAGGAGTACCTGCGCCTCTCGAACGAGGCCGAGGGCATGACGGTGCGGGAGATCGAACCCGCCGTCGCCGCCGCCACCATCGACGAGGCCATCGACGCCACCTTCGCCGCCGGGGTGCCCGCTGCGGTGGCCGACGGCTTCTCGCCGCTGTGGGCCGTGGTCGAGCACTACGTCGCCAAGCTCCCCGGCGACGGCGACCCGTTGCCGCCCCTCGCCGCGTTCACGCCCGAGGGGTGCGCCGACGTGGTCGACCGCTTCCTCGGCAGCATCGACGGGCTCGCGCACCGTCCCGACCGTGCGCCCCTGCTCGAGGCGGTGCGCTTCGTGGCCGACGAGCTCGGCGGCGATCCGCTCCGCTGGACGGCGCCGGTGACCCAGCTCATCCTCGGTGCCTGGCTGCCGCTCGCCGAGCTGGACGACGATGTCGCACAGCGGTTCCCGAAGGTGCTGCGGGCGTTCGTGCCCTGGGCGCACCGCGAGCACGGGTGGGGCGACCGCTACCTCGCCGAGCCGCTCGAGGTGATCCGCGCCGCCGAGGCTGGCGAGCTCCCCGGCCCGTCCGCCGGCGGCGGCACCGTCGAGATCCTCGAGCAGGCGGTGGCTGCGGGGGTCGACCTCGACGACGAGGCCGCGCTCGACGCGTTCCTCGACCGCTACCTCGACGAGCACGACTGAGGGACGCTGGACCCTGTCCGGCGCCGCCCCCGTGGGCGCACGCTGGATCCATGACAGATGCACGCGCTGCCTGGGACGAGGTGGGCGACCGGCTCTCGGCGCTCGCCCTGAAGCTGAAGCTCCACGCCGAGGAGGAGCTCTCCGACGAGGAGCTGCGCGAGAAGTGCGGCTTCGACAAGCTGGCGAAGAGCGTCCAGGAGACCTTCGACGCCCTCGGCGATGCCATGGAGGACGAGGCGGTCCGGACCGACGTCCGTGACGCCGGCCGGGCCTTCGTCGACGCACTCGACGCCACCGTGCGCCAGGTGCGCCGCACCGTCACCGGCTCCTGACCGCCCGCACGCCATCCGTTCCTGTCGGGGGTGCTCGGCACGCTGTCCGCATGGCTGTGTGTCGGTACTGCTGTCGGGAGATGACGAGCGCCTCGGGATGCGTCGAGGCGCCCCTGCACCTCGAGGCCATGCCGGTGCGGCGGGTGGCGTTCGGGAGCGATCGACAGCTCGACCGGCTCGGTCGCTGTGGTGACTGCGGGGTCGTCCTGGGCAGGTTCCACCACCCGGGCTGCGCACGTGAGCGCTGTCCGTGCTGCTCCGGTCAGCTCTTCATGTGCGGATGCGGATTCGATGAACCCGAGCTCGTGGACGAGGGCTTCACCGTCGACATGGACCTCGTCCTCGCCAACCTCTTCGACGAGATCCCACCGGCGTGGCGCCCCGGGCCTGCGCCATCGTTGCCGCTCGCGTCCGTGATCACGCCGCTGCGGACACGGCACCACGACGAGCTCCAGCGGCTGGAGGCCGTCGGCGGGGCGCGAGCAGGGGACGACACCGTCGTGGTCGCCGTCGCAGTGCTCAGTCGCCACCGCGACGCCCACGGCCGCCTCCACCTGCGGCGGCCGGATGTCGTGGCTGCGGTCCACCGGGCGGCCTTCCTCCTCGAGGACCACGGCGTCCAGCCGCTCGACGGTGTGCCCGTCGCCGTCGCCGCGGTGCTCCAGCGGGAGTCGGAGACAGGACTGTCGGCGCGTGCCGATCCGCTCGAGGCGCTCCTCGAACCGCTCCGGGCCCACTTCGGCGTCGGCGAGCCACCCGCGAACCACGTGTGCCAGTGCTTCGCCCCGCACGATCCCTGGTGCCCTCCGGATCATCGGCTGCTCCCGGTGCGGTCCGGTCACCTCGTCCACGCCCGCATGCCCGGTGCCGTCGACGAGATGACGGCACGGGCAGCCCTCATCGCCTTCGCCGAGGCGTGGTGCGCGAAGCGGGGTGGTGCGGCGGTGGCCCCGCCGGCGCTGTCGCTGCTCGGCTCGTTCATCGGCTCCCGTGCCACCGGCCGCCTGTGGGCGTTCGGTGACGAGGAGCGCCCGGGCCGATACGACGCCCTGCACCTGGACGCCGGCGGCGTCCCCTACGTCGCCCGCCCCGACCGGCGGTACAGCACGGGCTTCCGATGGTGCGAGGTCCGGCCCTCCGAGGTCGGCTGGCCCCTGCACGGCGAGCGAGGGCGGTATCCGACCGCCGTCGCCTGAGCCCAGGTTGTGTGCGCCACCATCCGTCGCTACATTCATCAGTCCGCCGCGGGGTGGAGCAGTCTGGTAGCTCGTCGGGCTCATAACCCGAAGGTCGCGGGTTCAAATCCCGCCCCCGCCACCATCGAAACCGCAGGTCAGAGCCGGTGCAGCAGCACCGGCTCTTCTGCTGTCTGGGCGGCTTTCTGACGGATCTTCCGACGGATGTGTGCGGTCCCGGTAGATGCTTTCCAGGTGGCTCCGGTAGCTGGGTGACACTCCTGGGACGCGGGTCCGGTACGTGGGCGACAGGGGCTCCGGGAGGTGTGTTCCACTCGGCTGGCTGATGGGCTGTGCTTCTGGTTCGACGTTGTCGGGCTGGGAGGGTCGTCGTGCTGGTGGAGCTGAACGTCGTGGAGCAGCGATACGCCGCGGTGCTCGAGGTGCTCAACGAGGGGATCTCGGTCGCCGAGGTCGCTGCTCGTGCGGGCATGACTCGCCAGACGGTGCATCGATGTCCATCTGCCACAGCTCCATCGACCGGGAGCGCTCCCATCGCTTGTAGTGGGCCTTCCTGCGGCGTCGGGGCTCGACCTCGATCAGGTGGTGTCGGACGTGGGTCGACCACTACAACCTCGACCGTCGGCATCGGAATGGTGGCCCCGTGGGAGCGGTTCCGGCTCGCCGATCCCGACGCGTTGGTCGACGACGCCGAGCCGGGCGCGCCAGCATCGACCGTCCCCCTTCGGGAGGCGGTGGACCGAGCGGCGACCTCACGACGGGCTGGTCAGGGGCACGAACGTCCGCAGCTTGCCGGCCTCGCTCGGTCGGGGGATGGAGTCGACGACGGACACTCGGACGGCCGGCCTCGCGAGCCCGAGCGCAGCAAGATCGTCGTGGAGCTCGCGGGTGAGCGCAGACGTGTCGATCGGGGATGCGGTCCGCACCGTGATGTCGGCGCCTGTCGTCGTTTGCCGTACCTGGTACTCGAGCACTTCGCGGCGACGCCCGATGACCGAGCGGAAGACGTAGGGGTGCACCTCGACTCGGCCGTAGACGAAGACGTCGTCGCTCCGGCCTTGGATGTCCGCGATGCGGCGTCCGGTCCACGGATCGGGATTCGGCTCATCGAGCACCGTGACCTCGTCGGCGAGCTCGTAACGGATGAGCGGGAGCGCGTGGTTGACCACGTTGGTCACCAGCAGCTTCCTGGCCCGGGTGCCGGGGCTCACCGGGTTGTTCCCAGCGTCGACGGGCTCGTAGACGGCGATGTCCTCGTTGAGGTGGAGGCCGATCGATCCGGGATAGGAGCGAGCGATGATCCCTACTTCCGTCGCCGCGTAGAGGTTGCTGAGCGGACACCCGAACGCTTCCTCGATGTCGGCGCGCGCGTCCGGCGTCAGTGGTTCACCGGCGCACATGAGGGAAGCAGGCGAGATCCGCAGCTTTCCCCGACGGCGCTCCTCGCCCAAGCGCCGCAACATGGACGTGTAGCTCATGAGGTCCGTCGGCTCGAACGCATTGAGTCCGTCGACGATCTGCTCGAGCGGGAGGGTGACAGGGAAGGAGCGAGTCGCGCCGAGCTGGGGAGAGCCGGCGAACGTTCGGGCGAGTACCGAGGTCGCATGGGTGGCGTGTGAGGCAGCGACGATCGCCCGCCTGCTCTCGGTGCGGCCCGCGTGCTGCTGCAGCCACAGCGTCCCGCGGTCGCGACCGAGGGCGTACATCAGGAACCCTTCGAAGTCCCACACGAAAACGCCACGTGTGCCGCTGGACCCTCCCGTGGTGAGCACCTGGTGGTCCCCGAGCAGGTAGGCGGGACCTTCGGACGCGACCTGCAACAGGTGTGCCTCTGCCCGCTCGAGCGTGAGACGACGATCGGTGACGACATCGTCCCAGTTCGCCATCACGTCGGCCTTGGTCATCACCGGGATCATCGACAGGTCATCGCCCGTGACCGCGTCGGGATCCACGTGAGTCAGGCGCCGGGCGTGCCATGAGGACCGCTCCTTCGCCGTCCGTAGGAGGCTCCGCAGCCGCTCGTCACGCAATCGGTGGAGCGCCTCGAGCGGCCACGTCAACCGCTCGGCCTCCTCCTGAAGGCGAGCTGCGTAGCCCCGAACGTGTCGCTGTCGGTCGAAGTCGAACCCGGGACCCGACGAGGTCACCACGTCATCCTTGCAGCCGCCACGGTCCTCGCCGTGCCGGCGTTCGAGGACGTTGCCGATGAGTGCGACAGGGGTCGGCCGGCCTACCCGGCTCCACCGCAGCCCGCCTGACGAGGACCGACCACCAGGTTGACCGTCGATCACCGACACCCCCGCCATCGGAACCCGTGCCCTCGGATCTCCGCGTAGCCTCCGGGGCATGGCAACGACACGCACGGCAACCACTCGTTGGGAAGGCTCGCTCATGGAGGGGTCGGGGCAGGTGACGCTCGAGTCCTCGGGGCTCGGGACCTACGACGTGTCCTGGCCGTCGCGCGCCGAGGAGCCGGACGGACGGACGAGCCCCGAGGAGCTCATCGCGGCCGCGCACTCGTCGTGCTTCTCCATGGCGCTGTCGAACGGGCTGGCCAAGGCCGGCAGCCCGCCCGAGCGGCTCGAGACCACCGCGGCCGTCACCTTCCAGCCCGGCGAGGGCATCACCGGTATCCACCTCAAGGTCGTGGGCACGGTCCCGGGCATGAGCGCCGAGGACTTCGTCGAGGCGGCCGAGGGCGCCAAGGTCAACTGCCCAGTCAGCAAGGCGCTCACCGGCACCACCATCACCCTCGACGCCAGTCTCGCCTGAGCGAGGTCCCCTTCAGGGGAAGCGACCTGACCCGCAGGTCGAGATCTCGTTGGCTCCTTCGCTGGCGCCGCCGGCGCGGTGGTGGCTCCCGCTCCTGGCTTCCGCACCCATCGACGCCCAACCGAGCACCGATCCCCCGCGGTGCCCCCTCGTCGCCGTCAGACCGTCAGCAGCGATGCCGCCGCGGCCAGGCCGGCCTTGACGATCAGGCGCTCCGGGACGGCCTCGAAGCTGGACCCGTCGATCTCGAGGGCGCGGCAGTCGTGGTCGCCGCAGACCGAGCAGCACTGGCTTGCACCGGCGGTGGCGCCGAGCCAGTCCTCCAGCGGGCGCCCGGCCATCCAGATCCGGTTCGACTCGCCGGGTGATCGCTCGAAGGTCGCCTCGTCGAGGGCGCGCTCCTCGAGCATGGGGGTGATGCCGAGCGGGCGCAAGGCCTCGGTGAGCGTGGCGACAGCGTGCCGCACGGCGTGCTGGGTGGTGCCACAACGGGGGCAGGTCGTGCCGTCGGTGAGCAAGCGCTGCCATGTGATGGTCAGCACCTGTGCCGGGCTGGCGTCGGCCGCGCAGCCGCAGGCGGGCTCGCACCCGCAGTCACTGTTCGTCGGTTCCGTAGTGTCGTCCACGCAGACTCCTCTGGTGCCGCGCGTCGTCCTTGCCTTGAGTGTGCGTGCGAAGGCGTCGGGCACCAAGGGGCGAAAGGCCCCTTCTTCCGGCGCTGTTCTCGACCGCTGGAGGCGAAGCGTCCAGCGGGTCGCGCCCACGGCAAGACCATCACCGACCGCAGGAACCGTGCCCTCCGGACTGGAACACGAGGGGCGCGGACACTTCGGTCCTGACCGATCGCGGATCGTGGGGCTTGTCACGCCAACACGCACCCGCCGACGCCCACGGGCCCCCCACGAGTAATCGGAGAGGGCCTTCGCCGTCTTCCGGGGCGACCTTCGGGTTGGGTGCCGGACGAGGTTGGCCCGAGCACCGGCCGCAAGTCGCTGGCCAGGGCCAACGCGTTCGAGTGGGTCTTCGGTCCGGGATGGACGGGTGGTGGATCGTGGGCTCGAGGCGTCTCAGATCAACCGGCGGTGTAGCCGCCGTCGGCCACGAACTCGGCGCCGGTGACGAAGCTGGCGTCGTCACTGGCCAGGAAGGTGATCACCGCGGCCATCTCCTCGGGCTGGCCGAGGCGTCCCATCGGGGTGGCGCCGATGAGCAGGTCGCGGTCGGTGTCGCCGAGGATCGGGGTGTCGATGTAGCCGGGGTGGACGGAGTTGACCCGCACGCCTTCCTGGGCCCAGCCGAGGGCGGTGGTCTTGGTGAGCAGGCGCACGGCGCCCTTGGCGGCGTGGTAGGCGGGGCTCACGCCCGAGCCGACGATGCCGTACATCGAGCTGACGTTGACGACCGAGCCGTGACCGCTCTGCTTGAGCGCCTCGGCGGCGGCCTTCATCCCGAGGAACACGCTGGTCTGGGTGACGGCCACGACCTTGTCCCACGTGTCGACCGTCGTCACCTCGAGCGGCTCGGTGTCGCCGATGCCGGCGTTGTTGACGAGGATGTCGAGCCGGCCGAACCTCTCGATTGTCCGCGCGACGGCGTCGGCCCACCCTTGCTCGTCGGTGACGTCGAGGTGCACGAACGCGGCTGCGCCGCCGTGCTGCTCGATCTCAGAGGCCACGGCGGCGCCCGCCTCGTCCTGGACGTCGGCGATGACGACTGATCCGCCCTCGGCGGCGATGCGCGTCGCGGTGGCCTTGCCGATCCCGCTGGCGCCGCCGGTGACGAGGGCGACGCGTCCGTCGAACTTGGACATGGTTGTTCCTCCTGTTCGTTTGATGTGGTCTCTCGGTGTGCTGTGTGGTCAGCCGGCCAGTTGGGCCGGCGCTTCGGCGCCGGTCTCCCGGCGGACGACGGGGACGACCTCGGTGGCGAGCAGCTCGATGGAGCGGGCGGTGTCGGCGAAGGGCAGACCGCCGAGGCCGACTTGGGCGAGGAAGCGGTCGTGGCCGAGCAGCTCGTGCTCCCACAGGATCTTGTCGATGATCTCCTGGGGGCTGCCGGCGAAGAGGGCGCCGCGGGGGCCGGCCCAGTCGTCGAAGGCGCTGCGGGGCAGGAGGTGGCCACGGGCGTTGGGCATGTTGTTGCCGATGTAGCGGGAGTAGTACGGGAAGAACGTGTCCCGGGCGCCCTGCGAGGTGGGCTCCACGTAGAAGTGGCTGGTGACCCCGATCCGCAGGTCGGCCGGGTCGTGTCCGGCGTCCGCGCCGGTGTGCCGGTACAGGTCGGCCAGCGGGGCGAACCGCTCGGGCTGGCCGAGGATCGCCAGGTACAGGGGCAGGCCGTGCCGGCCGGCTCGGTCCACGCTCGCCGGCGTGCCGCCGACCGCGATCCACACCGGGAGCTCGGGTTGCACCGGCCGGGGGTACACGCCGGCGTCGTGGAGCGGCGGTCGGTGCCGGCCTTGCCACGTCACCCGTTCGTGCCGGTTCAGCCGGAGGAGCAGGTCGAGCTTCTCCTCGAACAGCTCGTCGTAGTCGGCGACGTCGTGACCGAACAGCGGGAACGACTCGGTGTAGGCGCCGCGGCCTGCGGTGAGCTCGGCGCGCCCGCCGGAGATGAGGTCGACCGCGGCGAAGTCCTCGAACACCTTCACCGGGTCGGCGGTGGACAGCACCGTCACGGTGCTCGTGAGCCGGATGCGGTCGGTCGCCTCGGCGATGGCAGCGAGCACGACGGGCGGCGAGGCGATGGCGAAGTCGGGCCGGTGGTGCTCGCCGACGCCGAACACGTCGAGGCCGGCCTCGTCGGCGAGCGTGGCGAGGTCGATGAACTCGCGCAGCCGGGTGGCCGGGTCGAGCGGTCGACCGGTCTGGGGGTCCGCGGTGATCTCGCCGAAGGTGAACAGTCCGATCTCGAACGGGCGGTTGGTGGTCACGGCGTCGCTCCGAGCTCTCCGACGGTCGCGGTGAGCCACCGCTGCACGTCGACGAGGGCCTCGGCGCTGAGCCCGTGGCCGCCCGGATCGCGCACTGCGGTGACCGCTGCTCCCGAACCGTCCTCGAGGTACGACCAGGTTCGTTCCAGCAGGTCGCGTGGGATGACGTGGTCCTGGTCCCCGTGGACGACGAGCGCCGGGACGCCGTCGAGGCGGCCGGGGGCGGTGGGGACGCCGGCGTCGAAGGGGAGCGTGCCGTAGAGGATGGCCGCGCCGGCATAGCGACCGGGGTCGTCGAGGACCAAGCCCCCGGCGAAGGCGGCGCCGCCGCTGAAGCCGACGAGGACGACCGGGCGGTCCGGCCCAGCTGCCTCGTCGAGCCAGGCGCGGAACCAGGCCGTGGTCTCGCGCAGCGACTCGGCGACGGGCCGGCCGATCCCGCGGTTGGCGAACCAGGCGTACCCACCGCCCTCGGCGATCGGTGCCCGCACCGCGGCGTAGGCGGGGCCGCCAGGGAGGTGGTCGGCGAGGCCGATGATGTCGGCCTCGTTCGAACCGCGCCCGTGGAGCAGCACGACGAGGGGGGCGGCCGGGGCGGTGGAGCCGCGCCATGCGACCGTGGGTTGGGCGAAGGTGCTCACGATCCGGCCCCTTCCCCGGTGGCGGCGAGCTCGCCGGCGGTGCGGACCCCGGACCAGCGGGCGAGGTCGCCGGCGAGGTCGAGGTGGTCGACCGGCGCGGTGTTCTCGTACTCGCCCCAAGCCGCGCGAGGCAGCATCCACATGATCTCGAACTCGGTGCCGTCCGGGTCGGCGCCGTAGAGGCTCTTGGTCGCGCCGTGGCTGGACTGCCCCGTGAAGGCGCCTGCGGCCTGCAGGGCGTCGCGCGCTGCGGCGAGCTCGTCGATGGTGTCGAGCTGCCAGGCCAGGTGGTAGAGACCGATGGCGCCGCGCCGCTTCGGGCCGCCGGCGGTGCCGACGCCGAAGAGGCCGAGGTCGTGGTGGTTGCCCGAGCGGGGCAGGCGAAGGAACGCGGCGTTCGCCCGGGGCTCGCGGGCGACGATCTCCATGCCGAACACCCGGGTGTAGAAGTCCAGGGACCGGTCGAGGTCGGCGACGAAGAGGACGGCGTGGTTGAGGCGGACGGGGGAGATGGCCATCAGTGGCTCCTCGGATGGTTGCGGGGAGGCGGAGCGGTGACCTGCTCCGCCTCCGATGATCAGTGGGCGGTCTGGCCGCCGTCGACGACGTAGACGCCGCCGGTGGCGAAGGACGCGAGGTCGGAGGCGAGGTAAAGGACCATGCCGGCGATCTCCTCGGGTTCGGCGGGACGGCCGAGCTGGGAGCCGGCGATGACGACGTCGCGCATCTCCGGGTCGTCGAGCCAGCCCTTGGTCATGCCCGTGGCCACGAGCCCGGGGGCCAGGGCGTTGACCCGGATGCCCGCCTGGGCGTAGTCGAGGGCGGCGGCCTTGGTGAGCCCGACGACGCCGTGCTTGGCGGCGACGTAGGGGGCCATGCCAGGGTCGGCGATGAGCCCGGCGATCGAGGCGGTGTTGACGATGGCGCCGCCGCCGTTGTCGACCATGTGGGCGATCTCGTGCTTGAGGGCGAGGAACACGCCCTTGAGATCCACGGCGATCGTCTTGTCCCAGTCCGCTTCGCTCTGCTCGAGCAGCGGTCCGGTGGGCGGCAGGATGCCGGCGTTGTTGAACGCCACGTGCACGCCGCCGTAGGTGTCGACCGCGGTCTGCACGAGGCGTTCGACGTCGGAAGCGACGGTGACGTCGGTGCGCACGAACAAAGCGGTACCGCCGGCCTGCTCGATGAGGCGCACGGTCTCCTCGGCACGGTCGTCGACGTCGCCGATGACGACGGTGGCGCCCTGGCGGGCGAACGCGAGCGAGGTGGCCCGCCCGATGCCGGTGGCTCCACCCGTGACGAGCACCACCTTCCCGGTGAAGTCGAGCAGCTGCTCAGCCATGATCTTCCCTTCTTGGGTCTGGCCCGGCGCTCAGGCGGCGTCGGTGCGGATGGCGGACACCTCGAACTCGAGGGTGACCTTCTCGCCGACGAGCACACCGCCGGTCTCGAGGGCGGCGTTCCAGCTGACGCCCCAGTCCTTGCGGTTCACGGTGGTGGTGCCCTCGAGGCCGATGCGCTGGTTGCCGTAGGGGTCGACGGCGCTGCCCGTGTACTCGAAGTCGACGGTGACGGGCTTGGTGACGCCCTTGATCGTGAGGTCACCCGTGACGCGGAACGTGTCGTCACCGACCGGTTCCACCGCGGTCGACGCGAACGAGATCTCGGGGTGGTTGTCCATGTCGAAGAAGTCGTTGCTGCGCAGGTGCGCGTCGCGGTCGGCGTTGCGGGTGTCGATGCTCGCGGCCTGGATCGTGAGGGTCAGGTGCGAGGCCGCAGGGTTCTCGGCGTCGAAGAAGCCGGTGCCCTCGAACTCGTTGAACGAGCCGCGCACCTTGGTGACCATGGCGTGGCGGGCCACGAAGCCGATGCGGCTGTGGGTCGGGTCGATGGCGTAGGTGCCGGCGAGGGTGCTGGGGACGGTCGTGGTGGACATGGTGGCTCCTCGGGAGTCGTGGTGGTTGACATGTCCTACAACTTCAGTGATGCGTCAACTATTCCCACCGGTACGATGCCTTCCATGGAGCAGGTCCGATGGCTCGACGAACGCGAGGAGCGGGCGTGGCGGGCGCTGCAGTTCATGCAGATGCGCCTCGACGGCGAGCTCGCCCGTCA
>DASTYO010000142.1:0-7191 GCA_035764875.1 Acidimicrobiales bacterium
CCGACGCCACCGCCTGAGGATCGAACCGCCGTGGGCGCCGCCGACACCGACACGACGAGCTGGGCCGAGCTGCACGCGCAGACGGTCCACCGGCTGCGGGCCGCGGGCGTGGGCAACGCCGCCAACGAGGCCCGCTGGATCGTCGAGCGGGCCGCCGGCGACCCGTACCGGGTCGTCGCCGACAAGGCGGTCACCGTGCGCTCCCACCACCACTGGCGGCTGATGGTCGAGCGGCGCGAGGCCGGCGAGCCGCTGCAGTACGTGCTCGAGCGCTGGCCGTTCCGCCAGCTCGAGCTGTTCGTCGACCGGCGGGTGCTGATCCCGCGGCCCGAGACCGAGGTCGTCGTCGACGCCGTGCTCGCCGAGCACGCCCGGGTGGGCGGGCCTGTGGTCGACCTGGGCACCGGCTCCGGCGCCATCGCCCTGTCGGTCGTGGTCGAGCGGCCCGGCACCGAGGTGTGGGGGGTCGAGCGCTCGCCCGGCGCGCTGGCCGTCGCCCGGGCGAACTGCACCGGGCTCGGTCGCCGGGCCGCCACCGTCCGCCTCGTCGAGGGCTCGTGGTTCGCCGCGCTGCCCGAGGAGCTCCGAGGTGAGGTCGGCATCGTCGCCGCCAACCCGCCCTACGTGCCCGACGGCGCGCCACTGCCCGACGACGTCGAGCGATGGGAACCCCGGGAGGCGCTGCGCGCCGGCGACGACGGCCTGGCCGACATCCGGGTGATCGTCGCCGAGGCGGTCGACTGGCTGGCGCCGGGTGGAGCGCTCGTGGTCGAGCACGGGGACGACCAGGGGGAGGAGGTGCGGGCGCTCGCCGCCAGCGCCGGGTTCACCGAGATCCGCACCGGCACCGACCTGACCGGCCGCGAGCGCTACCTGGTCGCCCGCCGGTGAGCCCGCCCGTGGTGCCGGTCGACGCGCCGGACGTGGTCGATCGGGTGTGCGAGGTCCTCCGGCGGGGCGGCGTGGTGGTGTTGCCCACCGAGACCGTCTACGGCCTCGCCGCCCTCGCCAGCGACGCCGTCGCCACCGCCACCGTCTTCGAGCGCAAGGGCCGGGGCGCCGACGTGCCGGTGGCCGTGCTCTGCGCCGACGCCGAGCAAGCCCTCGACCTCGCCGAGGAGCCGCCGGCGCTCGCCCGCTCGCTGGCGGCGGCGCACTGGCCGGGCCCGCTCACCATGGTGCTCCGCCGGCGCCGCGAGCTGGGGTGGTCGCTCGGCGAGCCCTCCACCACCATCGGGCTGCGCTGCCCCGACCACGACCTGGTGCGCGCCGTCGCCGCCCGCATCGGCCCCCTGGCCACCACGAGCGCCAACCGCCACGGCCAGCCCACCCCTGCCGGCGCCGTGGAGGCAGCCGAGCAGCTGCTCGGCCCGGTCGACCTGGTCGTCGACGGCGGTGCGCTGGCGGGCACACCGTCGACGGTCGTCGACCTCACCGGCGACGAGCCCGAAGTGCTGCGCCAGGGCGGCGTGGTCATCGCCTAGCCTCCGGTCCCTCAACGCCGACAGGGGGACCACGCCATGCCCGACATCGACCTCTCCACCGTCTCCTTCTTCTCCGGGTTCGACCAGGAGCACCTCGACCAGATCGCCGCGATGGGGGAGCCGGTCGAGGTCGAGGCCGGGGCCGTCATCACCGAGCAGGGCGAAGTGGGGATGGAGGCCTTCGTCGTCGTGTCCGGCGAGGTGCAGGTGATCGTCAACGGGCACCCGGTGGCCACCGCGGGTCCGGGCTCCATGCTCGGCGAGATGGCGCTGGTCGACCTGCGCCCCCGCTCGGCGACGCTGAAGGCGAGCACCCCGGTCGAGCTCATCAGCTACGACGCCAAGCACTTCCGGCGGATCCTCGACGAGATGCCCGACGACGCCCGCCAGGCGCTGGCCGAGCGCGACGAGCGCTTCCGCGAGGCGAACCGCGACATCGCCGAGGACGACGACCGTCCCCGGCCCCTCCACCGGTAGCCGGTCAGCTCACGTCGTCGGTCAGATCAGGCTGATGCGGCCGGCCGCCGTGCGGTGGGCGCGTCGGTCGATCACGTCCTCGGCGACCATCACGGCCAGCGCGTCCGCGTCGTCCGTGGTGCCCCACGTCCGGCGGCCGTCGTCGAGCAGCAGGGCGGCGATGGCCAGCTCCGGCTCGCCGTCCTTGTCGTGCATGACCGTCCACGTCTCGATGGTGGCCTCGCCCTCGAACTCGGCCGCCACCTCGCGGGAGGGCAGGGCGTCGATCTCGTCCTGGGGGTGGGCGTGGCGGAAGCCGCTCGCCGGCGGCTCCGTCGAGTAGATGCCGAACGCGTGCTTCGTGAGGTAGCCGCCGTTGGCCCACACCAGGCCGTGGCTGCCCGGGTCGGCCCGCAGCACCTCGACCATGGCGGCGATCGAGTGCATCACGTAGTTGTTCCAGGGCCCGCCGGCGAAGCTCAGGCCGCCGGTGAGCGTGAGCTGGCGGTCGAGGTCGAGGCCCAGCTCGTCCGCGCCCACCTCGACGGCCACCGGGAAGCACGAGTACAGGTCCACGTGGTCGATGTCGTCGACCGACAGGCCGGCCTCGGCGAGCGCCGCCCGGCCGGCGATGCCCACCGCCGGCGCGGTGTAGAGGGTGTCGCGGTGGGAGACGTAGGGGTGCTCGTGGGCGTCGGAGCCGGCGAGCGGGAACACCCAGCGGTCGCGCGGCACGCCCAGGCGCTCGGCGACCTCCACCGAGCAGACCAGCACGGCCGCCGACTGCTCGACCGCGTTGTTCGAGTTCATCACCTTCGTGTAGGGCAGGCCCACCATCCGGTTCGTGGGGGAGGGGGAGACGACCTCCTCGGGCGTCATGGCGTCCTGGATCCAGGCGTGCGGGTTCTTGGCCGCCACCTCGGAGAACCGCGACCACAGCCCGCCCAGGATCGGCAGGTGCTCGGCCATGGTGCGGCCGAGGTGGTGCCGCCGGGCCTGCTCGAACATCGGGTACACCTGGATCGGCAGGAAGATGCCGAGGGCGGTCTCGGCCTCGTGGTTCATCTCGACGGCGGTGCCGATCTCGCGGGCCGGTTCGGTGCCCTCGGGCTCGGTGGTCCACGGCGGGTTCTCGCCCTGCTTGCGGTACTTCATCCGGGTCCGCCACGACTCGGCGCCGGTGAGCAGCACGCACGACACGTCGCCCGCCTGGATGTCGAGCGCGGTCTGGTTCAGGAGCATCTGGGGCGAGTTGCCGCCCATGGCGGACACGCCGCTGTCGACGGGGTGGCCGACGCCGAGCCGCTCGGCCACGAGGGCGCCGGGGTTGGCGTAGCGCCACGACAGCAGGGACACGGTGCGCACCGAGTCGATCGCCGATGCATCGGCCACGCCGGCGTCCTCGAGCGCGGCCTGAGCCGCCACGACCATCAGGTCGACCGGTTCGAGCTCGGGCTCGCCACGGTCGACGCGCTGGCTGCGCTGGCCGACGCCGATGATGACCGGGGTGCGGGGATCGATCGCCACGGGGTACCTCCTCTTGACCGGACGGTCAAGAATGTAGGGCGGGCCGCTAGCATCCCCGCAATCGACGTCCTCGTGGTCTGCTCCGGGAACATCTGCCGCTCGCCGATGGCCGCCGCGATGCTCCGCGCCCGGCTCGACGAGCGGGGCGTGCCCGCCGACATCCGGTCGGCCGGGTTCCTCACCGAAGACCGCCCGGCACCCCCGCCGATCCTCGACCTCCTCGACGCGCGCGGCCTCGACGTCCGCGAGCACCGCAGCCGGCGGCTCACCGTCGACGACCTCGGTGCGCCCGACCTGATCCTGTGCATGGAGCGCCGGCACGTCCGCGAGGTCGCCGTGCTCGCCCGCGACGCCTTCGAGCGCACCTTCACCCTCCCCGAGCTCGCCCGGCGGGCGCAGGTGCACGGGCCCCGCCGCGACGGCGAGAGCGTCCGCGACTGGCTGCGCCGCATCGGCGCCGACCGGCGACCCAGCGACCTCCTCGGCTCCGACCCCGCCGACGAGGTCCCGGATCCGTACGGGCGATCCGACGCCGCGTACCGTCAGGCGGCGGAGATGATCGAGCAGCTGCTCGATGCGACCCTGCCCCAGATGTTCCCGTAGACCCGGAGCCCCCACATGCGCATCGCCATCGGCGCCGACCACGCCGGCTACCACCTCAAGCAGCACCTGCTGGGCACGCTCGAGGAGCTGGGCCACGAGGCGATCGACTTCGGCACCCACTCCCCGGAGTCGGTCGACTACCCGCCGATCATGTCGGCGGTGGGGCGCGCCGTCGCCAACGGCGAAGCCGACCGGGGCATCGTGCTCGGCGGCTCGGGCCAGGGCGAGCAGATGGCGGCCAACAAGGTGCGGGGCGTCCGGGCCGCCCTGTGCAACGACCTCTACACGGCGCGCATGAGCCGCGAGCACAACGACGCCAACGTGCTGGCCATGGGCGCTCGCATCGTCGCCCCGGGCCTCGCCGACGAGATCCTCGAGCTGTGGCTCACCACCCCCTTCGAGGGCGGCCGCCACGAGCGCCGGGTCAACGGCATCCACGCCATCGAGGACGGCGACGACGGAGTGTCGCCTTCGGCGACCCCGAGTTCTTCGGCTGAGCCTCAGAACTCGAACGGCGATCCGGTCTAGTCCTGGCATCGGTGGCACCATGGGGCCATGGGTTGGCCCGAGATCGACGACCGTGAGCTGTTCGACCTGATCGACCAGGAGGTCGAGCGCCAGAACAGCACCATCCAGCTGATCGCGTCGGAGAACTTCACGTCGCCGGCCGTGCTGCGGGCCACCGGCTCGGTGCTCACGAACAAGTACTCCGAGGGCTACCCGGGCAAGCGCTACTACGGCGGCAACGAGGTCATCGACGACGTCGAGACCCTCGCCATCGAGCGGGCCAAGTCCCTGTTCGGCGCGGCCCACGCCAACGTGCAGCCCCACGCCGGCGCCAACGCCAACATGGGCGTGTACCTGGCCCTGCTCGAGCCGGGCGACACCGTGCTCGGCCTGCGCCTCGACCAGGGCGGCCACCTCACCCACGGCAGCCCGGTGAACGCCAGCGGCAAGCTGTACGACTTCGTCGCCTACGGCGTGACGCCCTCCGACGAGCGCATCGACTTCGACCAGGTCCGAGACATGGCGCTCGAGCACCGGCCGAAGATCATCGTCGCCGGCGCCACCGCCTACCCCCGCATCATCGATCCGCAGCCCTTCCGCGACATCGCCGACGAGGTGGGCGCCTACTTCATGTTCGACGCCGCCCACATCGCCGGGCTCATCGCCGGCGGCGTCCACCCCTCGCCGGTGCCGGTGGCCGACATCGTCACCTTCACCACCCACAAGACCCTGCGCGGCCCACGTGGCGGTTGCATCCTCTGCACCGAGGAGCTGGCCCAGACCATCGACAAGGCCATCTTCCCCGGCCTCCAGGGCGGCCCGCTCGACCACGTCATCGCCGCCAAGGCCGTCGCCTTCGCCGAGGCCGCCACCGACGACTTCAAGCAGTACGCCGCGCAGATCGTCCGCAACGCCGAGGCCCTGGCGGAGGGCCTGGCCACCCGGGGCCTGCGGCTGGTGTCCGGTGGCACCGACAACCACCTCCTGCTCGTCGACCTGCGCTCCTACGACGAGGAGCTGTCCGGCAAGAAGGCCCGTCTGGCACTCGACCGCGCCGGCATCTCGCTCAACGAGAACACCGTCCCCGACGACCCCCGGCCGCCGTACATCACCTCGGGCCTGCGCATCGGCACGCCCGCCGTCACCACCCAGGGCATGGGCGAGGCCGAGATGCAGACCATCGCCGAGCTCATCGTCCGCACCCTCGACGGGCGCGACGACGACGCCGAGCTCGCCGCCGTGCGCGACGAGGTCCGCGCCCTGTGCGGCAAGTTCGAGCCGTACCCCGCCTGAGCCGCATCCCGCGGGCGGCCTGACCCACGGGTCCCCACCCCCATGGAAGCCATCGCCGTCTTCGCCGCCGCCGCCCTGACCACGCTGGTCGCCACCCCGCTGGCCGGGCGGCTGGCCCGACGGGTGGGCGCCATCGCCATCCCCGACGACCGCCGGGTGCACGAGCGGCCCACGCCGACCCTCGGCGGGCTCGGGCTGCTGCTCGGCTTCCTCGCCGGGATGCTGGTGGGCTGGCGCTTCGGCGGCTTCGAGGCGATCTTCACCGCGCCCACCGTGCCGCTCGGGGTCGTCGTCGCGGCCGTGGTCGTCTACGCGGTCGGCTTCGTCGACGACATCCGCGAGATCTCGGCGCCGGCCAAGACGGCGGGCACGGTGCTCGCCGGCTCGATCCTCAACTTCGCCGGCGTCTCGATCCTGCTGTTCCGCATGCCCGAGCTCGGCCTCATCGACCTGTCACCCGACTGGGCCGCCCTCATCACCGTCCTGTGGGTGGTCGGGATGTGCCAGGCCATCAACCTCATCGACGGCCTCGACGGCCTGGCCGCGGGCATCGTCGCCATCGCCGCCGGCGCCCTGTTCCTGTTCGCCGACAAGCTCGGCGACCCGTCGGTGGCCCAGCTCCCGCCGGACAACGTCGCCCCGCTGGTGGCGCTCGCCACGTGCGGCGCGTGCGTGGGGTTCCTCCCGCACAACTGGAACCCGGCGTCCATCTTCATGGGCGACGGCGGCGCGCTGCTCCTCGGCGTGCTGATGGCGGCGTCGTCCATCGCCGTGGGCGGCAACTCCACCGCCGACTCGTCGAGCCAGACGTTCTTCTTCTTCGCCCCGATGTTCATCCCGCTGGTCATCCTCGGCGTGCCCATCTTCGACACCGCGTTCGCCATCGTCCGCCGGGCGCGGCGCGGAACGGGCGTCACCGCCGCCGACAAGGGCCACCTGCACCACCGCCTCATGGACCTCGGGCACGGCCAGCGGCGCAGCGTCCTCATCCTGTGGACCTGGACGGCGCTGCTGTCCGGCCTGGTGCTGTACCCGGTGTACACCAGCACCGACGACGCCGCCCTCCCCATCGGCATCGCCGCCCTCGCACTGCTGCTCTACACCGTGCTCCACCCCCAGGCCCGCACCGAGCGGCGGGCCCGCAAGGACCGCGCGCCCGACGGCGGCGAACCGGGCGACGCGGAGCCGGCGCACGACGACGCGCCGGCGCCCCCGTCGAGCCGCTGAGCCGCCGAGTCGCCGAGTCGCCGAGGCGCCGAGCCCCGGCGCGAGGGCCGTTGCTACGTTGCCGCCGGCCGCGGGGAGGACAGGAGTTGCCGTC
>DASTYO010000143.1:0-3574 GCA_035764875.1 Acidimicrobiales bacterium
TCGACCGACACCTCCGCCAGCCAGCCGGCGGTCGGGACGCCGTGCCGGTCGCAGTGCTCGTGCCAGCGGGTGCCGAGGGTGCGGGCGCCGGAGCGACCCGGCAGCTTGGTGACGTGCGGGAACCAGCCTGATCCGAAGTTCACGGCGTTCCAGGCGACGACGGCCATGGCCCGGTGCTCGATCTCGCCGTCCCAGCGCTCCTCGGGGTACGGCTCCGGTGGCCGCGGGTCGAGCTCGCCGGCGAGGCGGCCGAGGGCGTCGTCGTCGATGCGCACCAGCTGGGCCTGCTGCGCGACCGCGGCGGCACCTCTTCGGACGCGCTCGGGCAGGCGGACGTGGATCACCGCCCCATCCTGGCGAGGCTGGCGCACCGGCCGGTGGTACGGAACCGCGTCCAGTTCCCGGGTGGGTGGACGCGACGCACCGGCCGGCGGCGGCGCCACCGGCCGGGCGACGTTGGTCAGCTCACCGGGTGAGGCCGAGGCAGGCCTCGACGGCGTCGGGTGCGACGGGCGTGCCCTGGCAGAACGCCACGTGGGCGGCCTGGCGGGCGGCGACCCAGTGCTCGGCGCCGACCGGGCTCGTGGGCAGCAGGTCGGCGTTGGTCATGTCGACCTGGACGGAGCGGGTCTCGACCACGGTCTCGCTGTCGGTCCAGTCCTCGATGAGGAACGCCGCGCCGACGCCGAGGGCGACGGCTGCAGCGCCGATGGCCACGTTCCTGCCGAGGTGACGTCGGCGACGGATCGGTACCGCTGTGGGCTTCATCGTGGTGGTCATCGTGAGCTCCTTCCGTGTGGGCTCTGCCCTTGCCGTACCGCCGCGGCGGGCGCGGCGCCAGAGGCGACGGTCACCGGTGAGCAGGGAACAGCCGGCGTCAGGAGGTGGGGTGGGAGGCGGCCCACTCCACGAGGGTGCCGGCGTCCCAGGTGTTCACGACGCGATCGGCCTCGACGCCCTGCCGCGCCGCCTTGTCGCAGCCGAAGGGCTGCCACTCGAGCTGGCCGGGCGCGTGCGCGTCCGTGTCGATGGCCAGCTTGCAGCCCCACTCGAGGGCGAGCTCGAGCAGGTGGTCGGGCGGGTCCATCCGCTCGGGCCGGCAGTTGATCTCCACGGCGGTGTCGAAGCGGGCGCAGGCGGCGAACACGACGTCGGCGTCGAAGCTGGAGCCGACGCGGCCGGCGAAGTCGCTCTTGCCGATGGGCCGCATCCGCCCCGGCAGCTTCTGGCCGGTGCAGTGGCCGAGCACGTCCACGTGGGGGTTGGCCACGGCCATCACCATCCGCCGGGTCATGTCCTTCGCGTCCATGGACAGCTTCGAGTGGACGCTGGCCACCACGACGTCGAGGCGGGCGAGCAGCTCCTCGTCCTGGTCGAGGGAGCCGTCGGCGAGGATGTCGACCTCGATGCCGGTGAGGATCCGGAAGTCGTCGCCGGCACGCCGGTAGCGGCGGTTCAGCTCGTCGATCACGTCGAGCTGGGCCCGCAGGCGGTCGGCGTTGAGGCCGTGGGCGACCGTGAGGCGGGGCGAGTGGTCGGTGAGCACCACGTACTCGTGGCCGAGCGCCCGGGCCGCCTCGGCCATGCGCTCGATGGGCGCGCCGCCGTCGGACCAGTTGGAGTGCAGGTGGCAGTCGCCTCGGAGCGCGGCCCGCAGCTCGGCGCCCTCGCCGACCTCGATGGGGGTGGTGGCCTCGAGGTCGCGGAGCTTGTCGGGCACCGTGCCGTCCAGCGCCTGGCCGATGACCTTGCTGGTGGCCGGACCGATGCCGGGCAGGTCGGTGAGCGACCGCTCTCGGTGGCGGGCGAGCAGCTCGTCGGGGTCGAGCTCGGCGACGAGGTCACGGGCGTTGGCGTAGGCCCGGACCCGACGTCCCTCCTCGAGCTGCCGGTCGAGCAGGTAGACGATGCGGTCGAGGACCTCGACGACGTCGAGGGGACCGCTCTCGTCGTGGTCGCAGGCGCCGGTCACCGCGACGACGCTACCGCCCGCCTGGCTAGGGTCCCGCCCGCCGGTGGGGGCCGGCCGTCGCAGCACCAGCGCAGCACAAGGGGGACACATGGCCGAGCTGATCCGTCCGCACGCCGAGGCGAAGGGCGACGAGGTCGCGCTGATCGACGAGCGCGCCACCCGCACGTGGGCCGAGCTGGACGAGCGGGTGAACCGCTGGGTGCACGCCCTCCGGGGCGTCGGCGTGCAGCCCGGCGACGTGATCGCCCTGCTGTGCGGCAACCGGTGCGAGGCGTTCGAGGCCATGGTCGCCGCCGGCCACGCCGGGGTGCGGATCGTGCCCGTCAACTGGCACTGGACGGCCGAGGAGCTGGCCTACGTGCTCGCCGACTCCGGGTCCCGGGTGCTGATCGCCGACGACCGCTACGCCGACGTCGCCGCCGAAGGCCTGGCCGCGCTGCCCGAGCCGCTCGCCGCCGCCGTGGTCATGCGGGACGACGCGCCGGCCGGCTTCGTCGGCCTCGAGGAGTGGCTGGCGGCAGCATCTGCCGACGAGCCCGACGACCAGCGCTACGGCGGGCCGATGTTCTACACGTCGGGCACCACCGGGTTCCCGAAGGGCGTGAAGTCGTCGCTGCTGGAGCCGGGCATGCCGGCCAGCATCGGCGGCCTGGTCGCCGGCACGGTGTGCGAGGGGCTCCACCTCCCCGCCGACGGGGTCACCGCCCTGTGCGGCCCGCTCTACCACTCGGCCCAGTGGGCGTGGTCGGTGCTGCCCCTGGTGATGGGCTCCCGCGTCGTGATGCAGCACCGCTTCGACCCGGCCGAGCTGCTCTCGCTGTTCGACGAGCACCGCGTCACGAACGTCCACCTGGTCCCCACGCAGTTCATCCGGCTCCTGAAGCTCCCGCAGGACGTGAAGGACGCCTTCGACGGCTCGTCGCTGCAGGTCGTCTGGCACGGCGCCGCCCCCTGCTCGCCGCAGGTGAAGCGCGACATGATCGAGTGGTTCGGCCCGATCATCCACGAGTACTACGGCGGCACCGAAGGCGGGATCATCTCCACCATCTCGTCGACGGAGTGGCTCGAGCGGCCGGGGAGCGTCGGCGTCCCCGGCCCGACCTACGAGATCCGCATCCTCGACGAGGACGGGAACGACCAGCCCACCGGGCAGCCGGGCCAGATCTGGTTCCGACAGTCCGACGGCCGCGACTTCGAGTACCACAACGCCCCGGAGAAGACGGCGGCGGCGCACCGGGAGGGCGGCTTCGGCACGCTCGGCGACATCGGGTACTTCGACGAGGACGGCTACCTCTACCTGTCCGACCGCAAGATCGACATGATCATCAGCGGCGGCGTGAACATCTACCCCGCCGAGATCGAGGGCGTCCTCGTGACCCACCCGGCGGTCAAGGACGCCGCCGTGTTCGGCATCCCCCACGACGAGATGGGGGAGGAGGTCAAGGCGGCGGTCGAGCTGGTCGACGGGCACGAGCCGTCCGACGAGCTGGCCGCCGAGCTCATCCGCCACGTGCGCGAGCACCTGGCCGGGTACAAGGCGCCCCGCTCGATCGACTTCGAGGACGAGTTCCCCCGCCACCCCACCGGCAAGCTCTACAAGCG